>NZ_JASPFZ010000019.1:0-26663 GCF_030227355.1 Corynebacterium sp. MSK310 | reverse complement strand
TGCAGCGAGGCTCGATTGATACCGAGCTTGGCTGATGCTTTGTTCAGCGAGAGGTCCTCATTGTTCTCATAGAGGGCTACGGCATCGCGTTTGAACTGTTCTCAGTACCTGGACATGGTGGTAGATTACCTTTCTTCCCAGCTCGACTGGGCTGGATATCAGGTGTCCACCAAATGGGGGTCAGGTCCCCACTCAAACGGACTTGACCGGCTCCAAACTCGTTCCTCAAGTTAACCCCAGCACCGTCACTTTCCATGACTCGTAGCATTTCTTGATTAATATCTGATTCGGAGACTGACCTTAACCTAAGCTCCCGAGCCAAGCTTTTCAGGTATTCGTCATTGAGAGTGCTCATGCTATTTCCCTTCCATCACATTGCGGATGCCGCTTAGTAAGTACTCCACGTCTTGGACGCCCTCATTGAGGGCATCTCGACCGGTGTCTGTAATCTGAATCATTTTCCGAGGAGGATCATCATGTAATTCCGCCCATCTCGAAGCAATGAGCCCTTCTTCCTCCAACCGAGTTAAAAGCGGATACACGGTACCGCTTTTAAAATCTCCAAGATTGAAACTTACGAGCATCTTTCTGATCTCATAACCGTATGACTCTCCCTTTGAAAGAATCGCCAGAATCGACAAGGGCAATACCGAAGATGCAATTTTACGAGTCCATTGCTTCACGAAACCTCCAACAAATATTTCAACCCAAGATAGGTCGATAACCTATATAGGTAGCATTTCTACCTACGATAAGGGTTGTCCCTCTAAAATGCGCGGACTTAAGTCAATTGATTTTCTTTACACCATTCTCAAAGAGAATATGGGCAATGGCACTAGCCCTGTCCTTAACCACAGGGGTCGCATTCAGCCGCTTACCAGCAACACCACGGAAACCAATGACGCCTGAATAGGCCAACTCTTCTATAAAAACGACACCACACGAAAGGACGCAACCGCTATTTGCGGGCAACCCCAATATTCTTAAAAGTGTCCGGATCCCCTCCTGCTACTTAACCCCTGTCTTCGACGCCGCGGGCTTCCGCTCGCGCCGCCCGCTCTATCTGGCCTACCACCGGAATGGAAGTACACTGCATGCATGATGAAAGGGCTGAGGTTTCCCTCAGCCCTTTTTGCTTTCGCCCTGCCTTAGGCTAGACGCGCACGGATTCAGTTACCGGGTCGATGCCCAGCTTGTTCAGCATGTAGTAGACGCGGGCCTCTAGGTCATCGGCAAGCTCGCGGGCCTGCTCAACGGCCTCAGCCGGGGCGATGTCCCAGATCTTGATGTCCTTGCCGGCTTCATCGCGCTCGACCTCGCGGCCCAGGTAAACGATGTAGTCCGGCATGGCCACGGTCCGCACCTCTTCAAGGTATTTCTTGGGCGCTTGGCCCATGCCGCGCTCGCTCATGACGTGAGCCAGGTGGTCATTGCCGTCATTTTCCGGGTGTGCGGCGGCGGTATCGACGTAGAGCGCCTCCCCCGCGTGCTTTTTGGTGAGGTCCGCGGCGGCCTTGGCCAGGGCGTGGTTATTGCCCGCGGCGAAGCGAACGTGGATCCGGTGGGCACCGAAGAACTCGCGCACCTCGCGCTCTACCAGCACGGGGATGAATTCCACGAGCCCGGCGCTAGCGGTGTGCTTGGCGATGACCTCGTCCAACTTCGCATCGATTTCAGCACGGGTATATCCGTGACCGTACTTGGTGTGCAGGTCGTGACGGAGGGTTTCAAACTGGTTCATTGTTATCCCCTTTCCTGGATTCTTTCCCCGTTTGCTTGTTGTTAACTTAAAGTTAACTTTACAACGCGGTGTGACATACGTCAATTGGTTGGTCATAACCCAGTAGTTAAGGCACGCGTGGAGCAAGTTACGCGTGGGGCGCACTGGGCTATAGACTCTGCCTTTGATGATCCTGCTCATTGATAATTACGACTCGTACACGTTTAACCTCGCCCACCTCATCGCAGAGGTCTCCGGAACCGAGCCGCTCGTCGTTCCCGCGGGCGAGGCCGCCAACATTCCAGATCGCGTGCGCGTCGGCGAGTTCAGCCACGTGGTTATCTCCCCTGGTCCAGGAACCCCGGAGGAAGAAAACGACTTTGGCATGTCCCGGCACGTTATCGAGGCAGCCGCCGCAGCGCGGATTCCCCTGCTCGGCGTCTGCCTTGGCCACCAAGGCTTGGCGATGCTCGCCGGTGCCCGCATAAGCCGCGCGCCCGAACCGCGCCACGGCTTTGTCTCCACCATTAGCCATTCCGGCGAGGGAATTTTTGCCACCATCCCGCAGGACTTTCAGGTGGTGCGCTATCACTCGCTGCACATTGAACCTGCCCCCGGCATCACCGTGCATGCCCGCAGCGAGGACGGCACCGTCCAGGCCCTCAAGGTCGATGGCCTGCCTCATTGGGGCGTGCAATTCCACCCCGAATCGGTGCTGACACAGCACGGCGCGACCCTGCTGCGCAATTTCCTCGGCGGTTTTCGCCTCCTCCACCGCGAGGTCCCCGGCGCGATTGACTGCCCCAGCGTCTTCGCGGCGCTGCAGGCAGACGGCAACGATGCCTTCTTCCTCGATTCCGCCGATGCGCGCGGGCGCTATAGCATTCTTGGCGATGCTACCGGCCCGCTTAGCCGCTCCTTTCGCTACCGGCTTGGCGATGCCCCCGATATCCTCACCACCCTCGAGCGTGAGCTATCCACGCAGGTCTTTGACGCGCCGGATCTGCCATTTACCGGCGGGGTGGTCGGCTACCTCGGCTACGAATGCGCGCAGCTTACCCTGCCCATCCAACTGCGCCACCGCTCGCCTTATCCCGATGCCTACTTCATCCGGCCGCAGTCCTTCCTCGTCTATGATCACCACCGGCAAGTAGCGCACCTGTGCTGCCTCGACGGCGACGGCGCGCAGGGCCTGCTCGACCGGCTGGAGGAAGCCCTGGAAGGTGGGCAGGTGGGAAGCGAGGGGGCATCGGCAAGCGCGGGTGCCTGGCGCACCACCGACTACCTGGCCCGGATCCAGCGCGCCCAAGAGCTCTTGCACGCCGGGGAAAGCTACGAGGTGTGCCTGACCGATACCTATTCCGCGCAGGCGACCGGCGATATTTATGCGGCGCTGCGCCGGCACAACCCGGCACCGTACGCGGCGCATCTGGTCTTTAACGGCGTGGAAATCTGCAGCGCTTCGCCCGAGCGCTTCCTCAGCGTGCGCGATAACCGCGTCGAGGCTAAGCCCATCAAGGGCACCATTCCGGCCCACCAAGACCCCGCGCTGCTTCGCGATGACCCCAAGACCCGCGCCGAAAACCTCATGATCGTAGACCTTTTGCGCAACGATTTATCCCGCGTGTGCGAGCCCGGCACCGTGCGCGTTCCGGGGCTGATGAACGTGGAAAGCTACGCCACCGTGCACCAGCTGGTCTCCACAATCACCGGCCAGTTGCGCCCCGGCGCCACCGCGCTCGATGCCATCCGCGCTGCTTTCCCGCCCGGCTCCATGACCGGCGCGCCGAAGCTGCGCACCTGCGAGATCATCGATGCCCTCGAGGCAGGACCCCGCGGCGTGTATTCCGGAATCGTGGGCTACCTCGGCTATTCCGGCGAGGCGGATTTCAGCGTGGTGATCCGCACTGCGGTGCGCGCGGGTTCCGAGGTCACTGTTGGCGCCGGCGGGGCCATCGTCCTCGACTCCGATCCCGCAGCCGAGCTGGCCGAAAGGAACCTCAAAGCCCAATCGGTCCTAGGGGCGTGGTCATGAGCTCCTATATCTGGCGCGACGGCGCCTTTATCCCCTGCACCCCACCGGCCGACCCCTGCACCGTGGCCGATTCCTGGCGGCATTCGGCAGGCCGCACGCACGGCCTCCACCTGCACTTGGAGCGCTTCGAATCCGCCGCCGGGACCTTGCCCGCCGGCTTCGTCCCCGCCATGCTGGAGCTACTTTCAGGCGGCGAGCTCTTCCCCCGCATCGCGCTCATAGCCGGTGAGCTTTACCTCGATATCCGGCCCGCCCCGGCGCCGCGCGCCCACACGCGCCTTACTTACGTTAAGGCCCCCGATCCCCGCGTACAGCCCCTAGTCAAAGGTCCGGACCTGCCCGCCCTGGCTGCTTACCGCAGCCAGTATCAGGAAAGTGGCACCGATGACACCGCGATTGTCGATGCCCACGGCGCCATCGCGGAAACGACCACTGGCGCGCTCATCGCCTGGGACGGCGACACGTTCCTGCTTCCTACCGGAGTGCGCTTGCCCAGCGTGACCCTGCGCCAGGTCCTGGACCGCTGCAAAGACTTGAGGATTTCCACCGCGCAGCGCCCGTTGACCCCGGCACTCGCTGCGGAATATCCCCTGTGGTTCATCAATTCACTGCACGGCATTAGCCCCGTCAGCTCCATACACACACCACACGGTTCCATCACCCCGCCACCGCACCCGGCGGCCGCAAGCTGGCAAAACTGGTGGTGGCGGGGTTTTAGCCCCGCGGGTGCAGGCGAACACTGCACATAACACTCAACACAACACTCAACATGTGCAGTGTTGTGTTGAGTGTTCGTGTTGAGTGTTGAGTGTTGGATGATCAGCCGCCTGCCTATTTAACCAATCGATACCTCTGTTTAGGGCTGCGCAAAGGCTCCGTACGCTCGATCCGTCCACTATCTACCAATTGGTTCAGGATTCTGCGCACCCCACCTACAGAAATCCCGGCAGCCGCCGCAAGCTCACGGCTATTCGCAGACTGATGCTGGGCCAAATACTCCATAATCCGTTCACTAGAACCGCCGTGTATAGACGCACTCCGCTCCGGCAAAGTCATTTCACGCCGTTCAAAAGTTAACGTAAACGTGGTCAACGAATCCGCCGGCTTCGGCGGAGGAAGGAGTGTCTTTTGCAGCTGATCAAGAATCTCAATGTATCCAGTTCCACGGTTTTCCGCCACGTACCCAGACCCTCCGGAAATCGCCGTTACTTCCAATAGCTTAGACAGGTGCTGATTCCTCGCACTTGTCATGCCTGGATTCCCAAGGTTATTGACGTTCACCATTCCAAAAAGGCCACCCGGATTAATGATTTCTAGCCGGTCAGCGTACATATCAACCTGAACCTGTGTCCCTCTAGCCTGAGGAGAATAGTCCCTGTGCATGAGCGCATTAGCAACCGCTTCCCTGACCGCTACTGGAGGATAATCCGGCAAGTCTTCTCGGAACGCTCCATCGACCACGCCGCCTACCCGCATATTTTTCTCAACCGCGAAAACCACCGCTGGCACCAATTCCGGAATCGGGCCTACAAAACTCGCGTTATCAACAAATCTTTGACCTTTGGTCGAGGTCTTGGCCGTTCCCGCATAAGCAGTAAAAGTTACGTTGAGCCGCGGGAAAAATTCTTGCGGATAAATGCCGGCTACTAATAAGCCAGCCAAGGTCGGATGAACTTCCCCATCCTCTCCTACGCCGGTAAGATGCAGGGCTTTCAATGCCCTTTCATCAGAGAACTTGCCAAAAATCCCAGGCCGCAGGCTACGTTCGCGCTCTAGGATTTGCTGGACGATGTCCCGATCGAGGTCTGCAATAGTAGCCGCCTCCACGACCTCCAGATCCCACGAGGGCTGCATCTTATTTTCTTCGAGACGATCGATTTCATAGGGCTTCAAAGGCCGGTCTTCATCGTGCTCGCGAATGTAGCTCCCGTTATATTTAGATTGCGCAGTAACCCAGCACGGTTTATCAAAAGGCGCAAGCTCGGGAATTTCCGCAACTACTACCGGCGCGCCATCGACAGCACCAATTTCTACATCGGCACGGATAGCAGGGGTCAATTTCTCCGCGCATGCCTCCACAAATGCTTTGGCTATGGACTCGGCTTGGAAGCCTTCGACGGGAAGAAACCCCGACTCCTCATCGAGGCCGAAGATGATCGTTCCACCTTTTCCGTTGGCAAAAGCAGACACCGACCGCGTTATCTTCTTGGGCAGGCCTCCACCAGCTGCTTTTGCTTCAACCGTGCTGGTGTCTTTGCCTATGGCACGCAAATTGTGAACAATCTGCTCAATTTCTTCTAGGTCCATCGTTTCCCCGTTTGCCTCTCACCTTCAGCCGAGCATTACACATAACACTACACATAACACTCAACACAACACTCAACATGTGCAGTGTTGTGTTGAGTGTTCGTGTTGAGTGTTGGGTGTTCACGCCGAGCTTTCTATTAGCTCCGGCAGATCGCGGCCTTTAGCCTTGGGCTCGCAGCGCACGCTTTAATTCGCTGCCAATAATGGTGCGCGCAATCAACGCATCCGAAATAATCCCGCCCATCTGGACGAACGGATGGACTTGACCCTTAAATTCGATAGAACTCACTACATTGCCCGCATTGAGCATTCGCTCAGCGTAGTCACTTACCTCAGAGACCAACGCATCGAGTTCACCGGTGATCACTGTCGCTGGGGGTAGCCCCGCCAGTTCGCCATTCCTGCCGGGTGACATACGGATATCCGTGCGGTCTGCAGTGCCCGCATAAGAATCATAAAAATAGTTAAGGCGCCGTCGAGTGAGGTAGTAGCCGCCGCTAAAGTCCGAGTGGGATTGCGTATCAAAGGTGGATAAATCCATGACGGGATAAATCAGCACCTGATGCGCCAGCTGATCGCGCAGTTCTTGTGCGATGACCGCTGCGATATTGCCGCCGGCGCTGTCACCGCCCACGGCAACGCGGGCTGGATCGACACCAACCCCCAATTCTCCTTGTAGCACCCCGTCTACTACCGCCCGGCAATCATCCAACGGTGCCGGGAAGGGGTGTTCCGGTGCACGACGATAGTGCACACTGATACACATAATTCCCGATTCTGCGGCAATATCCCGCACGGTTGTATCCGTGGTCTCTAAATCCCCCAGCACCCAGCCGCCTCCGTGGAAGAAGATGAAGGCGGGCCCTGCCGGCTGGGCATCGGAAAGCTCCCGCTCCTCCGGTATATAAACCCGCACCGTGACACCGCGCACCGAGGTCTCATACACAGACGCCATCCGGGTTTTCTTGCCCCACGCCGCTGCCGTTTTCAGCTGGGCGGCACGGTTTTCTTCCGGGCTACGCGTATCTAGCTGTGGGGCATCCTTGTTTAAGTCGAGGAATTTTTGGGCTTCAGGCTGAATGAACACCATAAAAATACTTTCCAGTGCTGCATCTATTGAGCAATGCGAGCACTCATAATTGCGGGGTTAAGTAGCGGAAAGGCCCGCCGGATGTTCCGGCAGGCCTTCTTTGCTTGCTGCTTTTTCTTATCGGGAATGCGCGTTGCGCGGCTGCGCAGTTTCAAATGCTCCTGGAGCCGCTCCGGGGACATCTTCCACATGCTGCGGTCCGCGTGCCCGGGCTTGGTGTATTTCTTGCGTTGAGCCATGCCGTCACCTCCTAACCTGTCAGGTGACTAAGCATAGCGTGCCCAGGGCGAATTAGCAGCTCTTAGTGTCCGCGCTCTTGCTGGATGGCCTTGCCCTCGTTCCAGAAGGGTACGAGCTTGTTATCGAATAGGGACAGCGCAGCGCCGATGGCCATGTGCATATCCAAGTACTGGTAAGTGCCCAGGCGGCCGCCGAATAACACCTTGTTCTCCTTGGCTTCTTGGGCGGCTAGTTTGCGATATGCCTCCAGCTTGGAGCGATCCTCCGGGGTATTGATGGGGTAATACGGCTCATCGCCCTTATCGGCAAAGCGCGAGTACTCCTTCATGATGACCGTCTTATCGGAGGGATAACGGTCCTTGCGCTCCGGGTGGAAGTGGCGGAACTCGTGGATGCGGGTGAAGTCCACATCAGCATCGTTGTAGTTCATCACCGGGGTGCCCTGGAAGTCACCGGTATCGAGGACCTCGAGGTCGAAGTCCAAAGTGCGCCAGCCGAGCTCGCCTTCGGCGAAGTCAAAGTAACGGTCCAGCGGGCCGGTGTAGATAACGGGAGCATCCGGGGACTCGGCGCGCAGATCCTCGCGGACATCGAACCAATCGGTATCCAGGCGGACCTCGATGTTTTCATGATCCGCCATGTTTTCTAACCACGCCGCATAGCCATCGACGGGCAGGCCTTCATAGGTGTCGTTGAAGTAGCGGTTATTGAAGGTGTAACGCACCGGCAGGCGGGTGATATTGCTGGCTGGCAGTTCCCTAGGGTCGGTCTGCCACTGCTTGGCGGTGTAGTCCCGGATGAACGCCTCATAGAGCGGGCGGCCAATGAGCGCGATGGCCTTTTCCTCCAGGTTCTTGGCCTCATCCGCAGAGAATTCGCCGGCCTGGTCCTTGATCAATTCGCGGGCCTCATCGGGCGAGTAGTAACGGCCAAAGAATTGGTTGATAAGCCCCAGCCCCATGGGGAATTGGTAGGCGGTGCCATCGTGCATGGCAAAGACGCGGTGCTGGTAGTCAGTAAAATCAGTGAACTGGTTGCAGTACTCCCACACGCGCTTATTAGAGGTGTGGAAGAGGTGCGCGCCGTATTTGTGCACTTCAATTCCGGTAGTGGGCTCCGCCTCGGAGTAGGCATTGCCACCCAGGTGCTCGCGGCGCTCAACAATGAGCACCTTCTTTCCCAGCTGGCTAGCGGCCCTTTCCGCAACGGTCAGGCCAAAGAATCCGGAACCAACAACGATGAGGTCATAAGAAGTCATGGCTTCCACTTTATTGCACTCCAGCGGGGAACACGGGTCATCGGCGTGTCGCAACAAGATTCACAGCTGTCACACTCGTAGCATCACTATCAACTGTTAACTTTTGGCAACCGTTTTTACAGCTACACCGGCACTTACTCAACCCAGGGAGAATAGAGTGAAGCAACGACGTCGACTAGTTCCCACGAGGTCAACGTGGACCACACCCGTCATCGCGACGGTTTCCTCCATTGCCCTCGTCATGGCGGCCGCATTCGGCGGCCAGCAGGTCCTTAAAACCCAGGACTCTGGTTCTGGCGGACCCATCGAGGTTAAAAACGCCTCTGAAAGCTTTAGCAACGCCGACTCCGTCGTCGTTGATGATCCCGCCGTGGCAGCGCAAGGCGATGGCGAGGGCCCGCGTGCCGTCAAGCACTTCCACCGCGACGAGGCGTTCAACATGTTCGCCGTGACCTGGGAGGGCAAGCGCGACGTGCACTCCTTCGTCCGCTCCAAGCAGGAGGACGGCTCCTGGAGCGAATGGTTCGATATGGATGCCATGAACTACGGCGATGGCAAGAACGGTACCGAGCTTATTTACGTGGGCGATACCAACGATGTACAGGTATCCATGGCCAATGTGGACCTCGTAACCGGTTCCAACCTGGATGACGATGCTGAGTTGCCCGATAAAGCAACCGGTGCTGCGGATGCCAACCGCGCCGCCGCGCAGCCCTATAACGTCGGCAATATCGCCCCAGTAGCTGATGAAAACAACACCGACCGCACCACCGTGTCGGACCTGGATGCCGTCTTTATGGACGGCAATGCCCAAGAAGGCCAAGCCATCGAATCTACTGCCGCCACCGATGGCATGCCAAAGGTAGTGTCCCGCTCCGGATGGGGCGCCGATGAATCTAAGCGCTGCCAGCAGCCCACCTACGATGACGGCATCAAGGCGATGACGCTGCACCACACCGCGGGCTCCAATAACTACACCCCGGCACAGGCCGCCGCGCAGGTTCGCGCTGCCTATGAATACCACGCTCAGAACCTGGGCTGGTGCGATATTGGATACAACGTGCTCGTGGATAAGTTCGGCACCATCTACGAAGGCCGCTACGGCGGTCTCGACAAGGCCGTCCAGGGCGCACACGTTGGTGGCTTCAACTCCCACAACTGGGGCATCTCCATGATTGGCAACTACGAAAATGAAGAACCGTCAGAAAAGATGCTGAACTCGGTGGCAGAAATTGCCGGGTGGAAGGCCGCGATCTCCGGCATCGATCCCACGGGCACCGCTACCCTGACCTCTGGTGGCTTTGGCGGATCCCGCTTTCCAGCCGGCGCGCAGGCTACGGTACCCGCATTCAGTGGACACAATGATTTCCACTACACCCAGTGCCCGGGTCGCTACACCACGCAGAACTGGCAGCAGATCCGCGATAACACCAAGCAGAAGTACAACGCGGTTAAGGCTGGCGGTAACTCTGCTGCAATGAACTGGGATAAGAAGTCGCCATCGAGTAACGGCGGTCATTCCACCCCGGGCGAGGCCACCTCCTCCATCGGCGGGGTGGACATTCCGGTATCGACCATCCAGGCCTTGGCAGGCATCGCCGCCGCCGTATTCGGCGTCTTGGTTGCCAATGACCGCGTGGCACAGCCGGATGCTGATAAGAAGCTTGCCGGTGACCTGACCGCTGGCGATATTCCGAATATCGTCAACAAGGTTGTGCAGCTTTCTAATAACGAAGGCCTCAAAGAATCCTGGACCTCCGTCCTGAACGCCTTTGGTCCCGTCTTGGGTCTCGCCGTTGGCGGACCGGACACCACCGATTCCGGCAAGATTATGTACCAGCTCTTCAAAAACGGTGTGGTCCTCTCCTCCGAGGACTCCGAGGCAAAGGCCCTGACCGGAGAGATTGCCAAGAAGTGGGCGGAAGGCGATAACGCTTCCAAGCTCGGCCTGCCCACCACAAACGAGATGAAAGACGGCAAGGAAATCCGCGTTCAGTTCCAGGGCGGCGAGATTGTCTACAACATGGATACCGAAAAGGTAGACATTTACACCGACTAACCTCCCCGTGGAGCGGGTTAGAACCAGCGCTCCAATACCTTTGCCACGCCCGCCTGGTGGTTGGCCACGGTGACCGCATCAGCGGCCGCCTTCACTGCCGGGAGGGCGTTTTCCATTGCCACCCCGCAGCCGGCCCAGGTGAGCATCTCAATATCGTTGGGCATATCCCCAAAAGCAATGGTCTCTTCCTGCGCTATCCCATGCTGGTTGGCCAACCACTCCACACCCCGGCGCTTGGTGACATTAGGGGCCGCGACCTCTAATACACCCTCCTGCATGGAATAAGTAATATGCGCCAGCTCCGGATCAATATGGGGAGCAATCAAGTCGTAGAGTTCCGGTGCGGAATAATCCGTATTCCGGATAAGCAGCTTGACCACCGGCTGCGCCACCAGCTCGCCCACGCTGACCACACCAAAGCCCTCAAAGAGGGCATTTTCGGAGTAGTGAGGGTCGACCACGAAGAGCTGATCGGGGGCATCGGCAAGCGAACCGCCCGCCCGCTCTGCGCCAAAGCCAACCGTGCCGAGGACGCGCTGCGCTACCGTCACCACCTCTTCTAGCGCGTCTGGATAAAGCTCCCGCGCCGATAGCACGCGGTCCTCTGCGGAATCATAGAGCACCGCCCCATTTGAGGTCACGCATACCGGGCGCACCGTAAGCTGCTCCAGGACCGGTTCTATCCAGCGAAAAGGCCTGCCGGTGGACAAAGCAAAATAAGCACCCTGCTGCACCGCCCGCGCCACTGCGTCGCGGTTGCGACGCGGGACGCGATGATTGCGGTCCAGCAGGGTGCCGTCAATATCACTCGCGATGAGCCGAGGGGCCCGGGTAGGGAGAGTATCCATACCCGCGAGTTTACTTCAGGACTTAAAAGTCCAACTCATCCTCATCGGAGTCTTCCCAGTTCAAGGAACGCTTGATAGCGCGCTTCCATTCACCGTAGAGGTAATCCACCTCTTCTTGCTCCATCTTGGGCTTGAATACGGTGAGGTCACCGCGCTGGGTATCCAGAATGCTGAGGTCTTCCCAGAAGCCATTGTCCAAACCGGCAGCGACAGCGGCGCCGGTCGCGGTGGTCTCAATGTTCTTCGGGCGGTGTACCTCCACGCCCAAGATGTCAGCCTGGAACTGCATGAGCAGCTCGTTGGTGGTCATGCCACCATCCACGCGCAGCTCGGTGATTTCCACGCCGGAGTCCGCCACCATGGCATCTGCCACATCGCGGGTCTGGTAAGCGGTTGCCTCGAGGACGGCGCGAGCCAAGTGTCCACGGTTGGCAAAGCGGGTCAGGCCCACGATGACGCCGCGGGCATCGGAACGCCAGTGCGGGGCGAAGAGACCAGAGAATGCCGGGACGATGTAAACGCCGCCGTTATCCTTGGTCTCCCGCGCCAAGTTCTCGATGGCAGAGGAATTAGGAATGAGCTGCAGGTTATCGCGCAGCCACTGCACCAAGGAGCCACCCATAGACACGGAGCCTTCCAGGGCGTATACGGGGCGCTCGCCCTCGCGCTGGAAACAGACGGTGGTCAGCAGGCCGTTTTCAGAGAACTTCGGGGTGGTACCGGTGTTCAGCAGCAGGAAGAGGCCGGTGCCGTAGGTGTTCTTGGCCGAACCCGCGCGGAAGCAGCCTTGGCCGAACATAGCGGACTGCTGGTCACCCAGGATGGCGCGAATGGGAACGCCAGCGAGGGAACCGCGCTCGCGGACGGTGCGGAAATCACCCAGGGACGGGCGGATCTCCGGCAGCATGGACATCGGAATGCCCATTTCCTTACACAGCTCTTCGTCCCACTCCAGCTTTTCGATGTCCATGAGGAGCGTACGCGAAGCGTTGGTCACGTCTGTTGCGTGCAGCGCTTCCTTGTCGCCGTCTCCCTCGGCACCGCCGGTCAGGTTCCACAGCAGCCAGGAGTCAATGGTGCCGAAGAGCAGGTCGCCCTTTTCGGCGCGCTCGCGGACGCCATCGACATTGTCGAGGATCCACTTAACCTTCGGGCCGGCAGGATAGGAGTTGATCAGCAGGCCGGTGCGGCGGCGCCACTTATCTGGGCCCTCTTCACCAGCCAATTCCTTACAGATAGCGGAGGTGCGGGTGTCCTGCCAGACGATGGCGTTGTAGACGGGCTCGCCAGTGTTCTTATCCCACACAACGGTGGTTTCGCGCTGGTTGGTGATACCGACGGAGTCGATATCTTCTACTGTTATATCGCCATTGGCCAAAGCCTCCCCCACGGCGCGGCGGGTGTTGCTCCAGATCTCCTGCGGGTCGTGTTCTACCCAACCCTTTTCTGGGAAGATCTGCTCGTGCTCGAGCTGGCCCACGGATACCTGATCGCCATCGTGGTTGAAGATGATGCAGCGGGTTGACGTGGTTCCCTGGTCAATAGCTGCGACGTATTTCTTATCACTCATGTGTCTAATTTCTCCTGTATAGGGGTTGGATTAAAGCGCAATGGACAGTAGACCAACGGCGACGGCCGAAAGCAGTGGGCCAACAATCGGCACCCAAGCATAGCCCCAGTTAGCGCTGCCCTTGTCCTTAATGGGTAGAACGAAGGCGTACATCAAGCGTGGACCCAAGTCACGAACCGGGTTGATGGCGTATCCCGTAGGCGTACCCAGGGACAGGCCGACGGCGACAACAACGAACGCCACACCGAAGTAGCTCAGCGGTCCCAGCTCGCCGCCGGCAGGGCCGAAGGCGATGAACATCAACAATACGGTAGTAGCGATGAACTCGGTCACCGTATTCCAGCCATTGTGCGGGTGAGCAGGAGCCGTGAAGAAGATACCGGCGGTTTCAGAATTGGCACCGGTGACATTGCCCTCTTCGTCGTAGTTATTCGCATCGAAGAGCTGCTTGAATGCGGCCCAGGCCAGGAAGGCACCGAACATAGCGCCCAGGATTTGGCCCAGCGCGTAGAACGGAACCAAGTTCCATTCGAGCGAACCATTGAGTGCGAGCATGAGCGTTACCGCAGGGTTCAAGTGACCGCCGGAGGGGTCGGCGACGCTGGCGCCGACGAAGACGCCCATGCCCCAGCCCAAGGCAATAACAATCCAGTCGGAGCCACGAGCGCCCGAGGTGCGGAGGTTTACCAGCGCGCACACGCCATTACCAAGAAGCAGCAGCAGCGTGGTGCCGATAAACTCCCACAAAAATGCATCAGATCCAGCCATAAGTGTCTCCCCTTATCCTTGAGTCTCGGTCGGACGAGCGGAGCCAGCGCGGACCAGAATGTCGTTAGCTTCGCGGTCAGTTACAGCTGCCTCAGCGGCCAGCTCTGCCTCGGTGTGCTTGGTGAAGGTATCCACCTCGAGCTGCTTGTCTTCCTCGCTCCAATCCAGCAGCGGAGCAACGAAGTCCGCAACAGCGGGAGCTGCGTTGACGCCACGGTCACCGAATTCGATGGCAACGCGGAGGCGACGGGTCAAGATATCGTCCAAGTGCAGCGCGCCCTCATGGGTGACGGCGTAGCGCACCTCAGCCCAGAGGTAGGTCTCTGCGCCAAGAACGGGCTCGAGCAAGGACTCGTCATCCTGCGCAGGAGCCAGAACCTCACCCAAAAGCGAACCGTAGCGGCCGAGCAAGTGCTCGATGAAGTCCTCGCTCAGGTTGTAGCGGCGGGCCAAGGTAGGAATCTGGTTGGCCAGTGCGTGGTAGCCGGCAGCACCCAGGATCGGGGTGTGCTCGGTGATGGATTCCGGCACCTTGCCGCCGAGTTCTTCCACGGCCAGGTCAACTGCATCCTTACCGATGACGCGGTAGGTGGTGTACTTACCACCGGCAACGGAAACCATACCCGGAGCTACGCGAGCCACGGCGTGGTTGCGGGACAGGTTGGTGGTGGAATCGGACTTACCGGATAGCAGCGGGCGCAGGCCGGAGTAGACACCGACGATGTCATCACGGGTGATCTGGCGGCGCACGCGCTGGTTGACCTCATCCAGGATGTAGTCAATATCCGCCTTGGTGGGGGCGGGATCCGGCAGGGATAGGCCCTTTTCCCAGTCGGTATCGGTGGTACCGATGATCCAGTAATCGCCCCATGGAATGACGAAGAGGACGGACTTTTCGGTCACGAAGCACAGTGCTGCTTCTGCATCCAGGGCATCCTTTGGCACGACGATGTGCACGCCCTTGGAAGCGTGAACGGTGAACTTGCCTTCCACACCGGCCAGCTCCTGGATCTTGTCGTTCCAGACGCCGGTGGCATTGATGAAGACCTTACCGCGCACGGTGGTCTCGCGGCCGGTGGCGGTATCACGGACCTTAGCGCCAACGACGCGGCCGCCGCGGTCCTTGTCAAAGCCGATAACTTCGGTATTGGTGCGCACATCGGCGCCGTACTCAGCGGCGCTGCGCAGCACGGTCATGGTGTGACGGGCATCGTCCACCAGGGTGTCGTAGTAGCGCACACCGCCGACGATGGCGTCTTCCTTCAGACCCGGGGTGACCTTAAGGGCGCCCTTGCGGGTGAGGTGCTTTTGCATCGGCACGCTCTTTGCGCCACCCATGAGGTCATAAAGGGTAAAGCCACCGAACATCATGACGCGTTCCCATACGTGGTGGGTGAGCGGGAAGATGAACTTCAGCGGCTTGACTAGGTGGGGAGCCAACGTAGACATGTTGAGCTCGCGTTCCTTCAGGGACTCTGCCACGAGGCGGAAGTCAAACATTGCAAGGTAGCGCAGGCCACCATGGAACATCTTGGAAGAGCGGGAAGAGGTACCTGCGGCGAAGTCGCGGGACTCCAGCACTGCGGTCTTCAAACCGCGGGTCGCTGCATCCAGTGCCGCGCCGGCACCTACGGAGCCACCACCGATGATGACCACATCGTAGTCCTCA
Source organism: Corynebacterium sp. MSK310 (assembly GCF_030227355.1). Taxonomy (NCBI): domain Bacteria; kingdom Bacillati; phylum Actinomycetota; class Actinomycetes; order Mycobacteriales; family Corynebacteriaceae; genus Corynebacterium; species Corynebacterium sp. MSK310. Next base: position 11,099 of record NZ_JASPFZ010000019.1, on the reverse strand, counting down.
TCCGCGTAGCCATTCCACACATTTTCAAAATATTCGGGGTTAAAGGATTGATTGCTTTGCTGGGTCATTAGAGACCGCATCTCCTTCCTTGGTGCTCATGTGTGCTTGCTCCGACAAACAATGAATGAGATGGCGTAAGCACAGCTAAAAGCAAGTTTTGGATGATTCATGATGGCGACTATTGCACTCTAAAAAGAAGAGCCAATATCTCCTATCTCCTATGCTAGAGGTCACCGGGTAAACATTCACTAGAGGTTTCTCACACGTAACTTCCGGCCCCGTAAGCAGTCAATTTCCGCCCTTTGCTTAGTCATTCAAAAAGAAAACCACCCCCTCGCGGGGGTGGCAACGTCAACGTTTGCACGCGGCTAATCTTTTTGTAGCCGGGCCATCGCTTCCAGAACCTCGGACATACCTGCGCGCTCGGCGGAATAGGTCACTGCCTGCGCCTCCTTGACCACCTCGATGGGTGCGGTCTCTAGGGCAACGACCGGGATGTGATTCAAAAATTCTTCATCCCCTGGCTCATTACCAAAGATCAATGTCTCGCTCGGCTTGGCGTCCAAATCATCTAGGATGCAGTCCACGCCGGCGGCGGCCGTGGCCGAGGTGACCTTCATCGCTTCCTTGTCCACCAGCGGCTTTTCGGCCTGTTCATCAAGCTGGATATGCCACACCGCCTGCGGGACATCGAGATCCGCATCGCACGACACCACGATGAGTACCTCCGCCGCGGGGTAGATGCCTTCTAGCGCCGCCTTCAACCGCGGGGTCAGGGCACCATCTTCCCAGTTCAGCGTGCTTTGATGCGCCACTACTACGCGCGGGATGTCAGAAAACTGGGCCTTGAGCCGGTGCGGCAGGCGGGAAACGATCAGGCGCGATTGGGTCGCCGCGGCGAGCAATCCTTGCTCTACCACGGATCCTTCCCAGATCTCCTTGCTGCTTGCGGCAATTGAGGCCTGGGCCTGCGCCACATCGGTCTTCAATTGCGCCATGACATCGGCGACCTTATCCCTGCCTTCATCCAAGCCACGGGTCGCCTCTTCCACCACGGCATTGAGATTGGTTTTGACCCACTCCAAGGTATCGGCCGCGATGTGCTTCTTTTCCTGTGCCTCGTCGCCTTCGTGTATTTCCTGGGCTTCCTTGCCTTTGGCAGAGGCCATGTGGTTGCGTACGAGTTCAACGGAGGAAACGGAAACGCGCTCTTTGAGCCCTACCAAGTCATCGCGCAAACGACGCACCCGGTGCCGCTCCGTTTCCACCTCCGCATCGCGCGCCTCGGCCTCTTCCAGCGCCGGGGCGGAACCGCCCTTGCGCGCGGGCACCCAATATTCGCCGGCGGGCATGGGTCCGAACTCCGCCTCGTAATCCTCCCAGAGTCCCTCCAGGGCCGCCTGCATGCGGCGGCGGATTTCTGCGGTATCGGCTTCTGGATCCCCGGTGGGATAATACGGCTCGAGCGCGGCGATAAAGACCGGAGTCTTGGTGCGTCCCAAGTTCTTCTTGTGGCCCTTTGTCCACAGGCGCTGCGAACCAAATATCACCTGCGGTACAACCGGCACGCCGGCTTCAAAAGCGATGCGGGATGCGCCGGTTTTCATGCTGCGGATTTCAAAGCTGCGGGAAATCGTGCCTTCAGAAAAGACGCCGACGAGCTCGCCGGCTTCGGCAAGCTCCACCGCCTTGCGCAAGGACTCTTTGCCATCGATGCGATCTACCGGCACGTGCCCCATGGCACGCAGCAGGGCGCCCACGCCCGGGGCACTAAAGATGCTGGCCTTAGCCAGAAAACGCACTAGACGCTTTTTGCGATAGGCAATGAACGCACCGAAGAGAAAATCCATATACCCGGTGTGATTGCACACGAGGACGGCGCCGCCGTCATCGGGAATATTTTCTTCCCCTGACAGACGCATCTGCAGGCCTTGGGCCAAGGTGAGGCCGCGCCCAATGTGGGTGATCTGGCGGTACAAGAAATTCGTCGCAGCGTTCATGGTGCTCCTTTGGGTTTGCTCCGCAGGCTACTGCGGCGTGAGAACATCCTTGCCCACGAATGGGCGCAGGGCCTCTGGAACAACGACGGAGCCATCGGCTTGTTGGTGGTTTTCCAAAATCGCCACGATCCAACGGGTGGTGGCCAGGGTACCGTTCAAAGTGGCGGCTACCTGCGTTTTCCCGTTCTCATCGCGGTAACGGGTAGATAGGCGGCGGGCCTGGAAGGTCGTGCAATTGGAGGTAGAGGTCAGCTCGCGGTAGGTGCCCTGGGTTGGCACCCACGCCTCGTTGTCGAATTTGCGGGCAGCAGAAGAGCCCAAGTCACCGCCGGCGATATCGATGGTGCGGTACGGCAATTCCATCGCAGCCAGCATTTCCTTTTCCATAGCGAGGAGCTTTTGGTGCATGTCCTCGGCATCTTCCGGCTTGCAGTAGACAAACATTTCTAGCTTGTCGAATTGGTGCACGCGCAGGATGCCGCGGGTGTCCTTGCCGTGGGAACCGGCCTCACGGCGGAAGCAGGAGGACCAGCCCGCGTATTGCAGGGGGCCATTGGACAGATCGATGATCTCATCCTTGTGGTAGCCGGCCAAGGCTACCTCGGAGGTGCCCACGAGGTAGCGATCATCGGCCGGGAGGTAGTAGATCTCATCGGAGTGCTGGCCCAAAAAGCCCGTTCCGGCCATGATCTCTGGGCGCACCAGAACCGGCGGGATCATCAGCTGGAAGCCGGCTTCCCGTGCCTTCTGCGCCGCCAACATCAGCATGCCGAGCTGCAAAAAGGCGCCATCGCCGGTGAGGTAGTAGAAGCGAGCACCGCCGACCTTCGCACCGCGCTTGACGTCAATGAGCCCCAGGGACTCGCCGAGCTCAAGGTGGTCCTTTGGCTCGAAATCGAAGTGCGGGATCTCGCCTACTTCTTCAACGAGAACAAAGTCATCTTCGCCGCCGGCGGGCGCGCCTTCGACGACATTATCGATCTTGTACTGCAGCTCTTCCACCGTGGCCTCAGCCGCGGACCGAGCCTCTTCTGCCTCTTTTACCTTGGCTTTCAGCTCATCTGCGCCTTCCAGCAACGCTGGGCGCTCATCTGGGGAGGCCTGACCAATCTTCTTACCCAGGGATTTCTGCTGGGAACGCACCTCGTCTGCCTTCTGGATGGCAGAGCGACGCTTCTCATCGGCTGCGAGGAGCTGATCCACGAGCGAGGGGTCTTCCCCACGGGTGACCTGAGAGGCGCGGACAACGTCTGGGTTTTCACGGAGTAGCTTGAGATCAATCACGGAACTGATTCTAGCGCACTGCCTTTGCCTTGCCGTGGTAATAACCAGCGAATTATTATGGAATCATGTCCTCCTTAGAATTGCCGGCCCGCGAGATTAGCGATGGCCCTACCCCCAAGCACGCACAATTGCACGATATTCTGGAGGAATTATGTAATACCACCCTCAAACCCGGTGATATCCTCCCTGGTGAGAGGCTCCTGGAAGAGACCTACGGTGTCTCCCGCATTACGGTGCGCCGAGCCATCGGGGATCTCGTTGCCGCCGGTAAATTGCGCCGCGTGCGCGGAAAGGGCACGTTCGTTGCCCCCAACCCCTTGGTATCGCGCCTGCACCTGGCCTCCTTTTCCGATGAAATGAGCGCCCAGGACGTGGTGGCCTCCTCCAAGATTCTCAACAGCGGCCGCGCTAGCGCACCGGAGGCGGCCACCAACTTCTTTGGCACCCCTGCCACAGAGGAACAGATTCATTTGCGCCGGCTGCGCTTGGGCGATGGCGAGCCTTATTCCATCGATGACGGCTGGTACAACTCCACCTTTGCGCCGAGCCTGCTGGAAAATGACACCTATAACTCGGTGTACTCGATTTTGGATAAGACATTTGGTGTCCCCATCACGGACGCGGACCAGACCGTATCCGCCATTGCCGCCAATGAGGAGATTGCGCCGCTTCTCGATGTCCCCGTGGGTTCCCCACTGCTGCACATCGTGCGCTGCTCGCGTTCGGAGGATAAGCCCGTGGAATGGTGTTCCTCGGTCTACCGCACCGATAGGTACCACCTGAATACCCGCGTTTCCCGGGATACCTCAATCTAGAAAAGACCCTGCTTAAGGGGTAAGATAATGGGCCTTATGAAGAAATCACCTGCGTGGCGTTCCGCTGTGGCCGTCCAGATTGCCTTGATCTCAGCAATCGCGGCGGCCGTTTTCATGGGCATCTACGGCATTGTCAGCAACCACGGCTCCAACGGGTCCGATAATACGGCCTCTTCCGGGCAGTCCGCTGAGGGCGGTGCGGATGGCTCGGGATCTTCCGATCCCAAAACGGAGCCTTTTACCTCCGCTTCCGCCGGATCCTGCGTGACGTGGGATATCAACGAGGATGGTTCTGCCGCTTCCTTCAAAGAGGTGGAATGCTCCGAGCAGCACCGCTTCGAGGTCTCCACCGTGGAGGATCTCAGCGTCTACCCCACCAGTGAATTCGGCCCAGATGCCTCGCGGCCCGCGCTTACCCGCCAGCACCAGCTGCGCGATGAGCTCTGTGAATCCGCCACGGTGAGCTACCTGCACAGCAAGTGGGATCCGCACGGCAAATACGATATTGCCTCCATCCTGCCGCCGGAATCCGCGTGGAATAACGGTGACCGCACCCTGCTGTGCGGCCTACAAACCACCGATGATCACGGCGTACCACAGTTGACCACCGGCAATGTCGAGGCCTCCGAGCAGGCCAATCTGGCTAAGCCGGGCGAGTGCTTGGCCATCGATGATCAGCAGGTACCGCACGTCGTGGACTGCGGCCAGCCACACCAGTTGGAGACAGTATCCGTCATCGACTTGGGCAAGAAATTCCCCGACGCGTACCCGGATGGCAAGGAGATGGATAAATTCCTCTCGGATACCTGCACGGCCGCCGCCGAGGACTACCTGGGTGGGGAGGAGCAGCTCTACCAATCCACGTTGCAGCCGTTCTGGGGAACCGTGTCTGAAGAGTCCTGGAATGGCGGTACCAAGTCCGTGAACTGCTCGCTCGTCCACGCCCGCGATGATGGCGGCTTTTCCTCCATCACTGGCACCGCCACCGGTGGCCGCCAAGCGCTATCCATCGATGGCAACCCGCCGGAGGACCGCCCAGAGCGCAACCCGATTCGCGATAATAAGCCGGCACCGTAAATGTATTCCGTTTCGGAAGAGCGCTTCGAGGAGATGGTCAATGACGCCCTCGATCAGGTGCCCGATGAATTCGTGCGCAAGATGCGCAACCTAGTGATCATGGTGGAAGAGGAAAACCCCGATGATCCCACCTTGCTGGGGCTCTATGAGGGCGTGGCCCTACCCCAGCGCACCTTCGACCACACCGGGTATTTGCCCGATGCGATCTTCATCTACCGAAACACGCTGCAGCGCTGGAGCACATCAGAAGAAGACTTGGCCGAGCAGGTCAAGGTCACGGTCTTCCACGAGCTAGGCCATTACTTTGGCATGGAAGAACACGAGCTGCACCAGCTGGGCTGGGGTTAGAGATCGATATCGGCCCAGCGGGTAAGCGTCCATTCGCCGAATTTCTTGCCACGCGGCTCCATCACGGTAAAGCGGCAATTGGGCATATAGCCGGTATAGGCAAAGTCCGCATCCGCGCCGGTGGCGTGCTTGGTTACCACCCGGATGGCGGCGCCGTGGCTGACGAGGATGACATCGCGGTCATCGGCAAGCTGCGCCGCGATCTCTTCCAACGCGGGCTGGAAACGCGAAAGCACGTCCTGAAGCCGCTCGCCGCCTTCCATGGCGGCCTGGCTATCGCCATAGCACCAGCCGCGCATGGCCGTATCGTGGCTGCGGTGGGCGGCCTCGCTGGCATCGAGCTCCCAATCGCCGGCGAAAATCTCCTGCACATTCGGGATGACATCGATGGGAATGGAAAAGCGTGGCAGGCCCCGCTCCTGTTCAAAGGCGCGCGCCGCCAAGGTGGCGGTCTGCTGCGCCCGCAGCGCAATCGAGCACTTGAATTCGACCTCGCGCTCGCCCACAAAACCCGCTAGCTCCCGGCCCACCTCCGTGGCCTGGTTGCGCCCCAGATCCGTAAGCTCCGCGCCCGGCGGCCGGGTATCAAGCAGCCGGGAGACGTTGGAATGGGTTTGGCCATGGCGCAGCAGGATGATTCTTCCAGTCATGCGTCCAGATTATTGACCCCTGCGCGCCCTCGCCACCCAGGCATCCGCCTCTGCCAGGTCCCGCGGTGGGTGGCCGGCGGGCGTCGCGGTGGGCCAGGAGCCCAAAAAGCGCAGTTCCTCCGCCCGCAACCACACCGCGCGCAGGGCCTCAGCAACCGGCTGGTCATCAATATGCCCAATCAAGTCCACATAGAAGCGGTAGTTACCAAAGGTTTGGCGCGTCGGCCGTGACTCAATCCGGGAGAGATCCACCCCACGGTAGGCAAAATCTTGCAGGGCCCCCACCAGGGTTCCCGGCTGGTTGGGCAGGGTGAAAATGACGCTGGTGCGATCCTGGCCGGTGCGCGCGGTCGGGCGCCCCGGCAGGCCCACCAACACAAAGCGGGTGGCCGCGCCCTGCACGTCAGCCACGCCGCTCGCCCTGGTTTCTAGGCCGAAGATTTCAGCCGCCCGCGCTGGCGCCGCCGCAGCGTCGACCTCGGCGCGCGCTACGGCCTGCGCCGCCGCCGCATTCGAACTAGCCGGCACGAATTCCACGCCCGGTGAGTTCTCTGCTACCCAGCCGCGGATTTGTTGGAAGGCCACAGGGTGCGTGCTCAGGCGCGTGATGTCTTTCGTTCCCGGCCTTGTCATGATGCTGAAGGTAACGGGGATATCTACCTCACGGTAAATCTGTACGGGATCGCCTTCTACCAGTGCATCAAAGGTCGTCGTCACCGCACCATCCACGGAGTTTTCTATGGCGACGCAGGCATAATCGGCCTGCCCAGCGCGCACGGCCGCCACCGCCGCCGATGGCGAGTCCACCGGCAGGGTCTCTACGGTCTCCCCGCGTGCTTCCCACTCGGCGGCGAATTTGTGCACGGCGGCCTCCGTGAACGTACCGGCGGGGCCTAAGAAAGCGATGGTTGTAGTCATGCCCGTCACCTTAGCCCACTAGACTGGTGCGCCATGGACTTTTCCATAGAACGACTGCGCGCAGAGGTGCAGGGCATGAGCCCCGCAGAGCACGGTTTTACCTACCTGGATCTGCAACGCGCGCCTACCCGCACCGGCGGGCTGCGCGAGTGGGTCCTATCTGCAAAGGATCTCAACGATGTCGCGGGCATGCCCACCACTTTGGGCAATGCCAAGCGCACGTACTATCCCGCGGTCAGCGAGCCGTTCATCGCGACATTGGAAAAGCAGGGCGCGACGTTCATTGGCAAGTCCTCCACCCCGGAGTTGGGCTTGCGCGTCGATACGGAGCCTGTGGATCTTCCCCACCCCGATAATCCCCTTTATCCAGGCCGCACCCCGGGCGGATCTTCTGGCGGCGCGGCCGTCCAGGTAGCCCGCGGCCTCGTGCGCGCGGCCCAGGCCAGCGATGGCGGCGGTTCTATTCGCGTTCCCGCCGCGGCCTGCGGGGTCGTGGGGTTTAAGCCTGCGGGCAGCAACCTCGGCACGGAGGGGTTTATTACCCGCACCGTGGCCGATAATGCGTTCCTGCACGGCCACCGCATGATCACCCCGCGCGCCCGCATTGGGCTCTTACTGGAGCCGCTTTTTGCCGCGACCCGGGTGGAGGCCCACCATCTGCGGGCGGCACGCGAGGCCGCAGATCGGCTGCGCGCCGCGGGGTTCGAGGTCGTCCCCATTGCGCCGTATCGGCAGGCAGCGGCCACATTTGCGCACTTCCGCGAGATTTTTACCTCCAGATTTGTGGGGCTGCCGCAGGCAGAAGGCTACGCGGCTTGGGTGGCCCAGCAAGGCGCTACCGTAACCGCCGCCGAGCTAAGCGCCGCGCAGCGCCATGTCCGCCACCTTCCGGAGCTCTTGGCGCAGCAGTGGCGGGTCGATGCCATTATCACGCCCATGCTCACCGCGGATCCCCCGCCGCGGGGGCATTTCCTGTCCCTTCCGCACGCGGAGAATTTCGACGCCCAAACGCGCTGGTCCCCCTGGGCCTCGCTGTTTAATATGGCCCAATTGCCCGCCATTTCCGTTCCTTGGGCCATCCCCGCGCACCCGCCCGTCGGCGTGCATGTGGGAGGCATTACGCTTTCCGATGCCCAACTTTTAGGCCTCGCCCACATCCTGCACCCATGACCAAGAACCTCCGCGCCGAGCTACTCATCGTCCTGACCCTGACCTTTGGTATTTCCGGGGTCCGGGCGGTGCTGCGGCTTATCAATTCACTGGCCGCCCCGCAGTTGCTCAATGAGCAATCCGTCACACTCAACTCCAGCCAATCCAGCCTGGCGTGGGTGGATTTGGGCCTGCAATTGTGCTCGGCGGCGGTCCTTTTTGCCTATGGTGCGCTGGCACTTTTCCTGCTGGCACAAGACCACATTAAACCCGCCGCCTACCGCGCCTCTGATTGGTTGCACGGCGCGGGACTAGCCGCGCTCATTGGCATCCCAGGCCTCGTTTTGTATTTCGTCGCGGTGCAGTTTGGCTGGAGCAAAGAGGTCATCCCCGGTGACTTCGACAATGCGTGGTTAGAAATCCCGGTATCCCTCATCAAGGCCGCCGCCAATGCCTTTGCAGAAGAGACCGTGGTGGTCATGTGGCTGATGACCAGGCTGCGCCAGGCGCGCTGGTCGCTGCCGGCCGCCTTGGCGGCAAGTTCCATCCTGCGCGGTTCATATCACCTGTACCAGGGGGTATCGGCCGGCTTTGGCAATATCATCATGGGCATAATCTACGGCTACTACTATCACCGCACCGGCCGCGTGTGGCCGCTTATCATCGCGCACTTTCTTATCGATGCCATCGCTTTCCTCGGCTATTCCTTCGGCCTTTCTGTACTTTAAGTGTGGCTTGCTCGCGGAGAAAGCGGGGGAATTGGCCGGCGCCTTGTAAGGTATAGCGCATGACTGAATCAGGACGAGATCCGCATCGGGAGGCGCGCCGCGCTGGCGATAGCTCATCCAGTGAGTTCGTCCTTGGGGCCGATGGCCGTCCCCTCAAGGACCGCTACGGTCGGCCCATTCGCCGCCGGCCGCGCACGAATCGTGCCGAGCCGCAGCAGCATATCCCACGCCAAGAAACTCCTACCCGCTACCCCAGCCAGTACCGGGCCCAGCAGCAGCGTTCCGCGCAGCAACCACCACAGCGGCCACAACAGCCACAGCAACAGCCGCCACGGCGACCACAACGATCGCAGCCGCAATCGCCGCAGCAGTTGCAACAGCGCTACCAGCCACAGCAAGCGCAGCAACCGCCCCGCCACCATTCCAAGCCACACAGTCGCCGGAAAAAGACCAATCCAGTCAAACGATTCTTTGGCTGCGCCGGCATCTTTGTCCTCTTCGTCGTGGTGTGCAGCCTTATCTTCGCGCTGTGGGCCGATACGCGCCTGACCCGCGTGGATGCCCTCCCGGATGAGCAGGTGGCCAATACCTCTGGCACCAATTGGCTGTTGGTGGGATCCGATTCCCGCCAGGGCCTATCCGAAGAAGACCAACAAGCGCTCGGCACCGGTGGCGATGTGGGCGAGGGACGCACCGATACCATCATGCTCCTGCATATCCCGCGCTCCGGCCAAGCCCAGCTGGTCTCCATTCCGCGCGATAGCTACGTGGAAGTACCCGGCTTCGGCATGGATAAGATCAACGCCGCCTTTGCCTACGGCGGGCCAAAGCTCCTCACGCAAACCGTGGAGGGCAATACCGGCCTGCACATTGATCACTATGCCGAAATCGGCATGGGTGGTTTGGCCAATGTGGTCGATTCCGTCGGCGGCGTTGATATTTGCGTTGCAGAGCCCATCAATGACCCGCTGGCGGGCATCGATCTGCAGGAAGGCTGCCAGAAGCTAGAGGGAAGCGATGCGCTGGGTTATGTGCGCACCCGCGCCACCGCAATGGGCGATCTCGACCGCGTGCAGCGCCAGCGCGAATTCTTCGCGGCGCTGCTAGACAAGATCACTTCCCCAGCGACGCTGATTAACCCCTTCCGGTCGATTTCCCTGATTAACCACACCGCCTCCTCTTTCATCGTGGGCGATGGCGACCACGTATGGCACCTGGCCCGCGTAGCGCTTGCGATGGGCTCCGGCGTGGATACGGAAACCGTCCCCATCGGCGGGTTCCAGGACACCGTCGTGGGCAATGTCGTGCTCTGGGACGATGAAGGCGCTCAACAACTCTGGGACTCCATGAAATAACTAGGCACACTTGTGGCAGTGCCCTACTGCAAAAATCCGTTAACCATTCCTACGCGACTGAACTCATCCGTACCTAGAAGCGGGATGACGATTTTCAGACGGAAGTCGTGGCGTTCATGTGGGTGTCACGGTGGAACGCGGCTACGCTCCACCAAAGCTTGAGATACCGAATCCTGGGCTCAGGTCCCCGTGCTGGCCAACTTATTGTGCGAAAATATCTAATGGTTTGTGTGTAGGTTCCCAACCTACATAAGGAGTTAAGCCAGTATGACTAGTGTGGCACGACGAGATCCGGCTGATAAGGCCAAGATTGATGCGATTGAAAAGAAGCTTCTTGCTAACCCTGAAATCGCGAAACTTGATTATGAGCTAGGCACTTCCACCACGGATGCCAATGAGGTTACCCTCGTTTAGTGGACACCCGATTGGTGCGGATCTTGTGTCCGTAAGAGAGGATGTTCATTGTGAGTCAACAGCGCAAGAAGTACACACCTGAGTATCGACGTGAAGCCGCGAACCTGGTAATCGAGTCAGAACGCCCGATTGCTCATGTGGCTAAGGAGATTGGTGTCACACCTGGTCTTTTAGGTCGGTGGGTGAAAAATGAGCGTCAACGCCTAAGGCTCTTCTGATGGGCTAAGCCAAGCGGATCTTCGTGCTGAGAATGCTCGTCTGCGTCGTGAGTTGGCAGAAGCCACGATGGATAATGAGTTTTTGTCACAAGCGACAGCCTTCTTCGCTTTAAGGCAACGCGATCAGAAAAGTTCGAATTGAT
>NZ_JASPFZ010000018.1:0-27026 GCF_030227355.1 Corynebacterium sp. MSK310 | reverse complement strand
TCAAAATGGTAATAAGAAGGCCGCTGCTTAACCCCTAAGCAGCTTAACTACGTGTCCACGATTTGCGGGCAACCCTACTATGAGGTTACCCTCGTTTAGTGGACACCCTATTTTGTGCGGATCTTGTGTCCGTAAGAGAGGATGTTCATTGTGAATCAACAACGCCAGAAATACACACCTGAGTATCGACGTGAAGCCGCGAATCTTGTGATTGAGTCGCAGCGCCCAATCGCTCATGTGGCTAAAGAAATCGGCGTCGTACCAGGCCTTTTAGGCCGGTGGGTAAAAAATGAGCGCGAACGCTTAAGGAGCATCAGATGGGCTAAGCCAGGCCGATCTTCGCGCTGAAAATGCTCGTCTGCGCCGTGAATTAGCAGAAGCGAAGATGGATAACGAGTTTTGTCACAAGCGACAGCCTTCTTCGCTTTAAGGCAACGCGAGCAGAAAAGTTCGAACTAATGCCGCCAGAGAAGGCGAACTACAGCATCAAACGCATGGCCCGGCTATTAAAAGTGTCTCGGTCTGGATACTACACATGGGCCCATATACAGCAGCAACGCTTATCCGGAAAAGATGATCGTGCATCATTTTACGATGATGTTGATCGCAAGATTCATCAGATTTGGAAAGACTCCAACGAGGTCTACGGTGCTCCGCGGATCACCGCAGAACTAGGTGAGCGCTACCATATTGCGCTTAACCGAAAATACTGTGGCTAAACGGATGTGCATGATGGGGATTAAAAGGGGATTTTACCACAGGACCTTTGTCCCAGTGACAACGATTCAAGCCAAGCGTAAGTCGAGTCTTCCTGACCTGGTCAAGCGCATGTTTGATGCCGGCGAGCTTAACCGGGTGTGGATGTCAGATATTACTTATCTGCGCACTGGTGAAGGCTGGTTGTATTTGTGCGCGGTCCGCGATGGCCATTCCCGCAGGGTACTGGGCTGGGCTATGGATAGCGTTCAAGATACTTCCCTGGTCGAACGGGCCCTGCAGATGGCGCATACACCTCCGCGGTGACGTTGCTGATGGGCTTGTCTTTCACGCCGACCGCGGAACGCAATTCACTAGTGAGAAGCTTTGGGAGGTGTGCCGCAACCTGGGTGTTGCACAATCGGTCGGCCGTACTGGTGTCTGCTTTGACAATGCGATGGCCGAGTCGTTCTAGTCGACGCTTAAGACTTAAGTTCTACGACCGGAAGCGCTGGCCAACCCGCGATGATGCGCGTCAGGCTGTGACTTACTGGATTGAAGTCGTCTACAACCGGTGCCGTCGCCACTCGTCCATAGAGAGGTAAGCCCCGTCGATTTTGAAGCTCAGCTCGCTGATCAAAATGGTAATAAGAAGGCCGCTGCTTAACCCCTAAGCAGCTCCACTACGTGTCCACGATTTGCGGGCAACCTCAGCTCTGGTTAGCGGGGATATTTTAAGATTTAATGCTTGCGGGCGAATAGCCGCCACCCAAAGAAGAACAGGGCGGACATCACGGTCGCAACAATGAGAAAGCTCCAATGGGGCAGGCGGCCATTTATCACGATCCACAGGGCCATGCCACCGATGATGGCAGACAGCCACACTACAAGGCCCTCTTTCCACTTGCCCTGGACCTTTGTGGCCAGGATGATGGCCCAGCCGATGAGCGCGCCTACCGCCCAGGGCCAGAAGGCATCGACCCAGCTGGAAAAGCTCAATCCGCCGTGGGCGAGGCGGGCGGCGATGGCGAAAATCATCAAGGCGATGATGTCAATGAGCGGAGCGATACGCATTGAAGTCATACGGTTTCCTTTTCTTTTTCTTTACGGGATAGCGTGGCGTAGGTAATGCCCTTGCGGGCATAGTGCCAGAAGTAAATGACCCAGCCAATAGCGGTGATGAAGGCAAAAGAGATAAGGCGGTAGATAATAGCCGTACTGGTGGCATCGACCGCGGTCATGCCCGTGGCCACGAGCGTGGCGATGATCGCCGCCTCCACCGTGCCCAGACCCGCTGGGGTGACCTGGGCGGAGCCGGCCAGCTTGGCGGTGAGGTAAGCCAGCGCGACGCCCGCGATGGTGGTGGTGTTATCGGCCGAATCGGTCGTGGGCATTTGGCCGGTCACGGCCCAAACGCAGCCCCAGAGCGCGAGCATGTCAATGAGCCGGTTGGCCAAGGAATAGAACGATGCCCATGCGAATTGCCGGCGGGTGAGGTGTACTTCCTTGAGGCTTTCCACGTGCTCGAGCAGGGCTTCGCGCTTCGAGCCTTTTACCAGCCGCTGCTTTTTTACCCAGCGCTCCAGCGTTTCGGGGTGATTGCTCAGCCAGAAAAGCCCGCCGGAGAGCGCCAGCATCGCTGCCAACGTGCCGATGAGGGACCACAGGGCCATATTGGCGTTGAGGAAGAGCACGCCACCAAGACCAATGAGCACCAGCCACAAGGTGGAAATAGCGGAGGAGAGCACGAAGAACCAACCGCACAGGACCACCGAGGCGCCCCAGGTGCGCTGCACGTGGAAGGTCAAAATGGCAGAAAAGGCTGGGCCCGCGGGCATGGTGGTGGACCAGGAATTGGATGCAAAGGTAAGAGCGGCGGTTTCCGTGCCCTCCACTTCCACGCCACCGGCTCGGATGAGCAGGCGCATGACCTCGCCCATCGCCACGACGGAGAGGATGGAAGCAACGACCACGAGCGTTACCGGCCCTGGTTCGGCGTGGGAGAGACGTGAGAAACCTTCGCTCAAAAAGTCCAGCTCATCGCGGAAGACGTAGATGAGGATGGCTAGGACTATGAGCGAGGCGATAACTTGCAGCCAATTTTTCAATTATTTATCTCCTTCAAGGCGCCGCTTTAACTCACTGAAGGGAATGGTCTTCCCACGGCGGGTGGTACTACCAGAAAGCCTAGTGGTCAAGTGGTGCAGCCAGCTAGGCGCCCACCAGTTATCCTCGCGCAGCAGGTGCATGACGGCGGGGACGAGGAGCATGCGGACAATGGTGGCATCGATAAGCAGCGCAAAAATCATGCCGTACGCTATGTATTTCATCATCACGATATCGGAGAAGCCGAACGCTCCCGCCACCACGATCATAATCAGGGCAGCCGCCGTGATGATGCCGCCAGTATGCGCGGTGCCTGCGGCGATGGCCTCGTCCGTGTTATCGCCGCGCCGCCGCGCCTCCACCATGCGGGAGACCAAAAAGACCTCGTAGTCGGTAGACAGGCCATAAATGATGGCGATGATCAGCACCAGAATGGGGCTCATGAGTGGGCCGGGCGAGAAGTTCAGCGCGCCGGAGCCCACGCCGATGACGAACATGAGCGTGAGGATGCCCAGGGTGGCGCCCAGGGTCAATAGCGTCATGACAATGGCCTTAATCGGCAGCACGAAGGAGCCAAAGACTAATGCCATGAGGATGAAAGTGGCGAGCACGACGTACAGCGCCATCCACGGCAGCTTGTGGAAGAGCGCATCGAGCGATTCGACCTCCATGGCTGGCGTGCCGCCGACATAAAGGTTGACGCCCTCGGGCGCGGTAACGTCCTCGAGCTCGTGGACGATTCGCGCGTAGTCCTCGCGGTCCTTAATGCCGGCCGAAAGGACAGTAGTCCCGTCCTGGGTGGCGGTCGATGGACCCATGGGTTCGGTAAGGCCGTCGAGGCCGCGGACTTGCATGACGACATCGACAAGCTGCTCGTTGGTGGCGCCTTCCACCACGAGCTTGACCGGCTCGGTGCGGAAGGCGGGGAACTCGTCGTTGAAGCTATCCTGCGCCACGCGGGTGTCGTGGTTGGGCGGCAGGTAGGTTTCGTTGATGCCGCCGAAGGTGATGCTCATGATAGGCAGCGCCAGTGCAATGAGCAGGCCGCAGATGGCCAGGGTCAGGCCCTTGGCCCGGCGCATGGCCCAGCGCGGCAGCTTGTACCACCAGGTGTCTTGAATGGTGCGGGCCGTGCGGGAGGTGCGGCGCACCGACCACAGATCGATCTTGGGCCCGAGCATGCCAAACAGGGCGGGCAGGACGGTGACGGACAGCAGGGCCGCCAGGCCGACGGCGGAAATCGAGCCATAGGCAACGGACTTCAAGAAGGCCTGGGGGAAGAGGAAGAGTCCGGAGAGCGCGACGGCGACCATCGCCGCGGAAAAGACCACTGTTTGCCCGGCGGTGGCGGTGGTGGTGGCCACCGCATCCTTGGTGGAGCTTCCCTTGTCCAGTTCCTCGCGGAAGCGGGAGACCATAAATAGGCCGTAATCGATGGCCAGGCCCAGCCCAAGCAGCGTGACTACTGCTTGGGCAAAGACGTTGACCTGCAGGAAACCGGCCAGGATGGCCAAAATTCCCAGTGAGCCCAGGATGGATAGGCCACCGACGATAAGCGGCATGAACGCCGCCACCACGGAACCAAAGACCACGAGGAGCAGCAGGCCAACGAGCGGGAGCGCTGCCTTTTCCGCACGCGCAATATCTTCTGCCATGCCTTCATCGAGGGCGTCCGCCACGGCCGTGGCGCCGGCAACCTCGACCGGCGCGGAGGTATCCGCCAGCGCGCCCTCGATGGCGCGGAAGTCCTTCAGCGTTTGTTCGTCATCGCCCTTGAGCCCAATGGCGGCAAAGGCCAGCGAATGATCATCATTGACCAGGTTGGGGTTCTTGCTATCGAAATAGCTGGTGACAGAGTCAATCTGATCCGGATAATCCTTTTTAAGCTGCGCCAAGTGCTCCTTGGCGGCATCGAAGTTCTCATCGGGCGAGCTAAAGAGCAAAACCACGTCGCCGGAATTATCGCGGCCGAACGTTTCCTGTTCGATCTGCGCCGCGCTTGTCGATGCCGCATTCGGGTCCTCCCAGCCCTCCTGGCTCATGCGTTCCTCGAGCTGGGTTCCAAAACCTACGAAGAGGGCAAGGATGGCACCGAGGATGACGATGGGAATGACCTTGCGGTGCGCATAGGAAAATCGTCCCCATTTTTCAAACATGTGGGGTAAGCCTCCTAGCTATTATTTAGTAGCGCAGCCAGCGGGCGGAATGGCTGGAGCCATGCACCACCTTCAGGCAGGTTATCCAGGTTGACGCGGGGCAGCGGCTCGCGGAAGACGCCGTCAATATCTTCTAGGTCAACGAATTCGATCTCGGCGTGACCCACGGCCCAGGAGGCGTGTTCGTGGAAACCCAGGACGGTAACGGGCAGGCCTTCATCAATGAGCTCTTCCAGCAAGGGTTGAAAGTTCTGGCCATCGGCAGAGGCGACCACGACGCCGGCGAGATCAGCGCGCAGTTTTTCAATGTGCTCGATCATGTCTGGATCCACGTCATCATCTTCGTGGATCTTCGGCTTGGCAAAGACGCCAAAGCCCACATTGCGGATGGCCTCTACCCAGGGGCGAATCACATCGGCGCCGCCGGGGGAGACATTGGTAAATACTGCGGCCTGCGGATCGGCATCGACATCTACCGCGCGGTAGACCAGCCACCGGCCGATGGCATCAAAACGCGGGCGGTGCGCCGCAGTGGGGCGCCCGCCGAGCAGGGAGCCGAGCCCCATATCCATATTGGGTGCGTCCCACACCAGTAGATAGGTGCTCATTTACTTCTTCTCCCACAGGTATTCAGTAATGACGTGTTCTTTATCCAGGCCCTTGCCCTCAAACTTGGTGATGATTTGGCGATCTACCAATTGCGGGCAGTCTGGCCACGGCCAGCCCTTGTACTCCAAACTGGGCTCGACGTGCACGAGCTCATCTATCCATTCGGCATAACCGGCGTGATCGGTAGCAACGTGCAGGACGCCACCCTTCTTCAACCGGGAGGCAAAGAGGTTGAGCGTGCCGGATTGGATGATGCGGCGCTTGTGGTGGCGCGCCTTGGGCCAGGGGTCTGGGAAGAAGACGCGGATGCCGTCCAGGGATTCTGGGGCAATCATGCGCACCATGACCTCCACGCCATCGCCGCGGATCATGCGAATATTATCGATGCCCTCGCGCTCGATCTGGCCCATGAGCTTGGCCAAGCCAGGCTTATAGAGTTCTACCGCGATGATATTGGTGTCCTGCTCCAGCGGTGCCATGGCCGCGGTGGAGGTGCCGGTGCCGGAGCCGATTTCCACGATGGTCTTGGCGCCGGTGCGGCCGAACCACTCAGCGACATCGATAAGCTCATCGCTTAAGACGCGGCCCAGTTCGGGCCAGCGCTGTTCAAAAAGCTGGTGCTGGTTATCCGTGAGCGTGCCGCGGCGAAAGGTGACATTGCCCAGGCGCGGGTAGTCCAGGTCATTGTCAAAGACCGCATTGAAGTCCGTTTGCGGCGGGCGACCCGGTGGCATTTCTCCGGCAGGGGTGTTTTGAGAATTATCCGTGCTATTCATTGCGCCCTATTTTTCCCTGTCCAGGCATGGCAAGCAATATGCCGCGCCGGGTATTTTCCCCGCCGTATGGGGGAGGGGGATGACCGGAGGCTTTGACGGGGGTGGTGCTTTGTGGCGCGGAGCGGAAGAATGGGGCACTTTGGCACCCCCGGAATGGTGTGGAGGGTGTCACGCCTAATATCACAATTGTTCGCGGTGCGCTTGGTAAACGTCCGCTCACGGCGGTGGATATAACCGGAGTGGGAAAAATGACACTTAATGTGACCAATATTTTGGCTCTGCCGGTTAATCTGGAGGCGGAAGGCAAAGTTGGGCCGTGATGTGCCCCGATTTTCACATCCTATCCAGAGGAGAATTTTTAATGACCGCCACCATTCAGGGCCTCGTTGGAGAGCTGCCTACAGACAATCAAAAACTGATCGACTGGATTAATGAAAGCGTTGAGCTTTTCCAGCCGGACGAGGTGGCTTTTGTGGATGGCTCGCAGGAAGAGGCTGACCGCCTCGCCGCGGAGCTAGTAGAAAAAGGCACCCTCATCAAGCTAAATGAGGAAAAGCGCCCGAATTCCTACTTGGCGCGGTCCAACCCTGCGGACGTTGCCCGCGTGGAATCCCGTACCTTCATCTGCACCTCGACAGAAGAAGATGCGGGCCCAACCAATAACTGGGCGCCGCCAAAGGCCATGAAGGAAGAAATGACGGAGGCCTTCCGTGGATCCATGAAGGGCCGGACCATGTACGTCGTTCCTTTCTGCATGGGCCCTATTAGCGATCCAGAGCCCAAGCTCGGCGTGCAGCTGACCGATTCCGCTTATGTGGTCTTGTCCATGCGCATCATGACCCGCATGGGTGCAGAAGCACTGGACAAGATCGGCACGGATGGGGAGTTCGTCCACGCCCTCCAC
Source organism: Corynebacterium sp. MSK310 (assembly GCF_030227355.1). Classification (NCBI taxonomy): domain Bacteria; kingdom Bacillati; phylum Actinomycetota; class Actinomycetes; order Mycobacteriales; family Corynebacteriaceae; genus Corynebacterium; species Corynebacterium sp. MSK310. The sequence continues at coordinate 19,779 of NZ_JASPFZ010000018.1, read as the reverse complement.
TCCGTCGGCGCCCCCCTGCAGCCAGGCGAAGAGGATGTTGCTTGGCCGTGCAACGACAATAAGTACATCACCCAGTTCCCGGAGACCAAGGAGATTTGGTCCTACGGTTCCGGCTACGGCGGCAACGCTATCTTGGCTAAGAAGTGCTACGCGCTGCGCATCGCATCCGTTATGGCCAAGGAAGAAGGCTGGATGGCTGAGCACATGCTCATCCTGAAGCTGACCAACCCAGAAGGCAAGAAATACCACGTAGCCGCCGCATTCCCATCCCAGTGCGGTAAGACCAACCTAGCCATGATTACCCCCACCATTCCGGGCTGGAAGGCCGAGGTCGTGGGCGATGACATCGCATGGCTGCATCTGCGCGAGGACGGCCTTTACGCCGTGAACCCGGAAAACGGTTTCTTCGGCGTTGCCCCTGGCACCAACTACGATTCCAACCCGATCGCCATGGATACCATGAAGCCGGGCAATACCTTGTTCACCAACGTTGCGCTTACCGATGACGGCGATGTCTGGTGGGAGGGCATGACCGACGAGGCACCAGAGCACCTCATCTCCTGGACCGGTGAGGACTGGACTCCGGCATCGTCCACCAAGGCCGCCCACCCGAACTCCCGCTACTGCGTGCCGATTTCCCAGTGCCCCACCGCCGCGCCGGAGTACGATGACTGGAAGGGCGTCAAGATTGATGCCATCCTCTTTGGCGGCCGCCGCAAGACCACGGTTCCGCTGGTGACCCAGTCCTTCGACTGGAACCACGGCACCATGATCGGTGCACTGCTGTCCTCCGGCCAGACCGCAGCGGCAGAGGGCGAAGTTGGCGCGCTGCGCCACGACCCAATGGCCATGCTGCCGTTCATGGGTTACAACGCCGGTGACTACCTGCAGCACTGGATTGATATGGGTGAAAAGGGCGGCGACCGCATGCCAGAGGTCTTCCTGGTTAACTGGTTCCGCCGCGGCGACGACGGCCGCTTCCTGTGGCCAGGCTTTGGCGAGAACTCCCGCGTCCTCAAGTGGATCATCGACCGCATCGAAGGCAACGTAGAAGCCGAGGACACGGTGGTCGGACGCACCGCCCGCGCCGAGGACATCGACTTGGAAGGCCTTGACTTCGATGTCGACGACGTTCGCGCCGCCCTTGACGTTGACCCGAAGGAATGGGAAGGCGATATGCAAGACAACGCCGAGTACCTGAACTTCCTGGGCTCCCGCGTGCCTGAGGAAGTGTGGAACCAGTTCCGCGCCCTGAAGAAGCGCGTGGAGGACGCCGCTTCCTAACGCGTTCATCCGCGGTAATTCCCGCATAAAGCTAACCCCAGCAGCGTAAAGCTCTGGGGTTAGATCTTTGTTGGGGTTAAACCGATACATCCAGTTACAACGGAAAAGACCCCGCCACCAAAGGAACTACAATCCTTAACTTGGTGAGCGGAGTCCTCAACTTTGTGACCGCTACCGTGAAGTTCGTTACCGCGATCCTTCACGTGGGTCTTTAGGCCCGAGGGTCTCAACGAGCGAGCACTCGTTGGGGCCCTTATTATTCTACTACGACTTTTAAACCCCAAGAGGAATCTATTTTCTAGGGCCGGGCCGATGAAACCACTGAAATACCGGTACTGAGGTCGATCTTGGATGGAAAATGCTAGTTTTTATCTTGAAAGCCTCGGAACGGCCCCTAGGATAAATTGGGAATCAAGGCAAATGTCTAGGGATAAAATCCGGGGTAGTTCAGTCACGGGCAAACAGATACTGTCCCAGGATTGTGAGGAAATATGCGCGAATCATCAATACTAATCGCAGCTTTGTTTGCGTTGACTATTGGAGTTGGGGTTTTCATTTTCTCAATATCCACCTCTAATCCGTCTACGGGACTTTTGATCAGCTCCGGTGCATGCGCGTTAATGGGCGCCTTCAGCACTTATCTTGCAACCAAAAGGTACCAGGAGTCTAAGAACAAAAAGCTTCAGGAGAATGAGAATCAAAAGCTATAGCTTTTGCTATAGCCCGAGATATCGAATTACGAGATACCCTACGCCCTCTCAATCTGCAGCCATTACTCGTCGTCTCGCTGCAGATCCTGAAGTACTCCCGGCGGAGTGAAGTGTTCTGGGGCCAAATTAGCTAGCATTTCAGCGAAACTACCCCGAATAGTTTAGAGTTTCACCAACTTCGATGGTCGGTTTGGCACAGGTATGCAAATCATGTATGCTAAAGATCAGAGAAGGCAAGGACAGGTTCCCTTGTCATGAGTTGAAAAGGTCAACAGGACGAAAAGCGCCTGTTGGCCTTTTCTTATATTGGTCGTTTCTTGTGTACCGCACTAACAGTACTGGTACTGGTCAACCAACTGGCTAATGCAGAATCAATACTTTCTGTTAGGGTAAAGGCATCCTTGGTAACGTCCAGAATATCTACGTTTAACAAACTGTCCATGTGTGAGACACGATTCCGAAGATCGTGCAGATGGGCAACTCTCCAGTACGTCTTTTTACCACTTGAATCATCTGCGAAAGGAAAAGCGTCCTTTACTGCCCCTTCCCATAAGGTGAAGCGGTTTTTATTTTCGGTCTTTTCCGGATCTGCGTCAGGTGCATGATTAGGGAGGATATCTTTCCACATCCCGAACATCGTGTGAGCAAGCACATCATCATGTGTAATCGCCTGCCCATGCCGAAAATGGCTAGCAGGGCGACGATCTGCTGACTTCTGAGCCCGCCTTTTAGCTTCTAACCTCTTGCCTTGCGTTAGGCTACGTAAAGGCCTTGCTGGGGCCTCGAGGAGCCAACTGGTACTGCGTTGTCCAAGTTGTTCGCTGTTCCACTTTTGCAATTGTGTATCAATGGAATTACGAAGAAAAACCTCGGTAATACCCAGTGTTTCTTGAACGGAGGCGGTCATCTCAACGCCCCAACGATAAAGAGCAAGTGCATGCTTCTCATTTCCATTTGCAGCCTCTAGATACGGCTCAATGCGGGGTTTGCCCAAATTTTCAATGATCTTCTTGCGGTTAGAGCTCTTCACTCTCTCCATGGTGCCAGAAGTTGTGTCCATAAAATACTGTAGAAACCTTTCCGTACTTCTGGGTACATTGAAGCATTCTGGACGTAGTTTCCACCTCGGCTACTGAACTAGCGTTTTTCTCCTGCTGCGCAGGGATTGCTTAGCCCGATAGTCCCGCCAGAGCCGTGATTGCCACGACCGTGTTATTTGCAATGTGAATGCACAGGGGAGCGGTAAGGGTCTTGAACCAGAAGCGCGCGAGCACCAAAAAGGTGCCAAAGAATGCGATGTAGAGCATTACTGCGGGGATGCCGTGTGCGAGGGCGAAGACAGCGATGGTGATAAGCGCTGCCGCCCAGGTGGGCATGGTATTTTGCAACCACTCCAATAGAACGCGGCGAAAGGCAACTTCTTCAACCAGGGGAATGACAAGCGCGGTGCTGAGTATCACCATGATGGTGGCAGCAGGGCTTATCTTTAGGCCGGCGGAAAGGTTATTGCCGGCTGGTTCGCTGCCCAGTAATGCATTGACGGCGCCCGTGGCCGCAGCAGAGCCCAGAATGGCGACGGGAATCCACCACAGCAGGTGCCATAAGGAATGCTCGGCTTTCACAAACCCGGCATCGCGCCACGACCAGCCCAAGCGGCGGGAAAAGCCGTACCAGACCGTTCCCAAGCCGAAGATGGCGCCGCCGACGGCGATGCCAAAGGCCACCCAGGAACCGCTCTTTGTAATGAGGCCACTGGCGATACCAATGAGTGCCGCACCGGCAAATGTGGCGACGACGCTTGCCACGGCCCACCCCAGGTGAGCTGCGCGAACGGCGGGAGAGAGCTGTGAGCTTTGTAATTGGTCCGACATGCTGGGCAGTATAGTGGAACAACCTCGGCGCAAGCTGTGGCGCGGCCTAGTCTGGTTGCAGTACCAGCGTCAGGTTGGATACGGCGAATTCGCGCAGGCCAGGAATCTTGGTTAGCCACCACGCCCAGCTGGGGTGGTAGCGCGGAAAGGCGAGCTTTAGCGCGCCGGTGGACTTGGCCCAGGTGAGGCCGGCGGAGCAGGGGACATTAAATAGCGAGGTGCCAAAGACATTCTTGGGCGGGTGCCCGTGGCGGCGGGTATAGCGGTCGCGGGCGAAGGCGCCACCGACGTAGTGCTCCCACAGCCCGGTTTCGTGGCCGCCAAAGGGGCCGAGCCAGACGGTATAGCTCATGATGCACAGGCCGCCGGGGCGGGTAACGCGCAGCATTTCTTTACCCATATCCCACGGGCGGGGGATGTGTTCGGCGACATTAGAGGAATAGACCACATCGAAGGAATCATCTGCGAAGGGCAGGCGCGTGCCATCGCCACGCACGGAATTGCTGAGGTGGATATTAGCGGCAGACATTTCCCCGGCATCGGGCTCAAGGCCAACGTAGGACGCGCCGCGGTCCGCGAAGGCTGCGGCAAAATAGCCGGGGCCGCCGCCTACGTCGAGCACGAGGGCATCGGCAAGCGGCACGCCCAAGTCGCGGGCCAAGTTCTCCACCAACCTGGCCGTATCTTCTGCCAGGCCGCCGTAGAAAATATCGGGGCGGGTTTGCTCGAAGCGGAAAGAGCGCAGCAGCGCCCAAGAGCGGGAGAGCGTGGCCATGTCGCGGGTGTGTTTCATAAACCACTAGGCTAATACCCCACGATGAAAATTCTTTTACTATGCTGGCGCGATTCCGCCCACCCGCAGGGCGGTGGCTCCGAGCGTTACCTCGAACGCGTAGGGGAGTACCTAGCGGCGCAGGGCCACGAGGTGGTCTTTCGCACCTCTAAGCACATGAATGCGGCGCGCCGGGAGGTCCGCGATGGCGTGCGCTATAGCCGCGGCGGTGCCAAGTTTGGCGTGTACCCGCGCGCGTGGATGGCCATTGCTGCCGGGAGAATGGGCCTGGGGGATCTGCGCGACATCGACGTGGTCATCGATACCCAAAACGGCATTCCCTTCTTCGCGCGCCTGATTTCCGGCGCGCCGACGGTATTACTTACCCACCATTGCCACCGCGAGCAATGGCCCGTGGCCGGTCCGGTGCTCGGGCGGTTGGGCTGGTTCTTGGAATCGCGCGTGGCACCGCGGGTATATCGGGATTCGACCTACGTCACGGTCTCGCAGGCCTCGCGCGAGGATCTGGAGGCGCTCGGCATTGACGGTGCGCGGATCATCGCCAATGGCCTAGACCCCATTCCGGCGCACGTGCCTTCCCTCGAGCGCGAGGCGGATAAGCACCTGGTGACCCTCTCGCGGTTAGTCCCGCACAAGCAGATCGAGCACGCTATGGATACGGTGGCGCGCACGCCGGGGGCGGTATTGGACGTGATTGGCTCGGGCTGGTGGGAATCGAACCTGCGCGATTATGCCGAAACGCTCGGTGTGACAGAACGCGTGCGCTTTCGCGGCCAGGTTACGGAAGACTATAAGCACGCCTTGCTCGCGCGTGCCGATGCCCACCTCATGCCCTCCCACAAAGAAGGCTGGGGCCTTGCCGTCATGGAGGCCGCCCAACATGGAGTGCCCACAGTAGGTTATGCATTTGGCCTGCGCGATAGCGTAATCGATGGTGAGACCGGAATCCTTGTAGAAGAAGAAGGTGACTTCGTGGCGGCCACCCAAGAGTTACTGGATAACGCGGAGTTGCGCCGGCTCCTAGGTTCTAATGCCCGGGAGTTTGCCGCGCGCTTTTCGTGGGAGAAGACCGGCGCTGCCTTTGCGCAATTGCTCCAAGGCTTAGTAGCGGGGAAACCATCCACAGGGCGGTAAGTGTCCACGGCAGCTCGGGGCGCGGGGCGTTGGTCTCTGCGGCGATGGCGCCATCTATCACCACGACGCCCACCCCAAGTTCCGCAAGGCCTGCCATATCGCGGTCCTGCCAGGCGCGCAGCGCCGCGCGGTACTGCGGTGAGGCCTGATCGATGACTTCACCGTCCACACTGAGCTCGCCGGATTCCACCATGGGCACCGCCTTGGAATAGGGATCGACCGCGACCCCCGGGGCCGCTTCCCCATGCACGCCGCCATTTTCCGTGGGAACCTCCACCAAATTGGGCCGTTCGGGGAAAAAAGCCAGGCGTCCGTCGATATCGCGCACCAACTGCTCATCCACCCCGGTATCGCGGGGAGAAAGCACGGCAAGGCGGGACGGGGCGGGGAGGACCTGGATGGTGGCAGCCACTAGCGCCAGCACGGCCGGAATCTGCGGCAGCGCGCCGATGGAGGCGACGTATAGCGGCAGCGCGAGCATCGTGAGTTTGTGGCTATCGCGGAAAAGACCCGCCCCCGGAACGTTATCGATGGCCCATTCCAGCATGCCGGGCAAGAGCCAACACGCCAGCGCCCCGCCGAGTCCCAGCGCAGCCAGGACGGTCAAGCGCGCCGGGACGCGGTGCGCGCCCGCCAGCGCGAGAACTGCCACGAAGAGGCCGAACACTGCCAAGCCCAGGGCGGCCTCACCATTCCAGATTCCGCCGAGTCGCAACAGCGCGCCCACCGTGCCCACGTGTTCTTCGGCCCGCGGGGAAAAGGCCGCGACGGCGGCTGCGGCATCGCCAGGCACGCCGGGTTGGAAAAGGCCTGGAACCAGCCACGGCAGCCACAAGAGGCAGCCCGCCAAGGCCACTCGCTTCCGGCAGGTAAAAAGGGCTGTGACCACCGCAAATAACCCGCCGGTGGGGGTAAGCGATGCGCCCCACATGGCCAGCCATGCCAGCCAGCTGTGGCGGCGCCCCGCCCAGGCGATAACCGGGAGTAGCCAAGCGGCGATGGCCAAGGACCACTGGCCTTGCAGGAGGCGTTCGATGACAAAAGGATTGGCCACCGCGATGGTCATCGCGGCCAGCGCGGCTACCGTGGTACGAGACCACAGCGCGGCGGTGAGCGCGGCGGCCCCGGCGGCGGCAAAGATGAGTACCCGGGCGGCCCAGGCGCCGCCGAGTAAGGCCAAAAACCCATCTTGGGGCGCGTTGCGGGCAGGCAAGCTACCCGCGCCCAGCGCGGATGGGGTAAGCCCCGGATCGTTTAAGAGCGCCATATCGCGCCAGAGGAATTCGCCGGGCAGCGCGAAGGGCCAGCACACCGCGGCTACGAGAATAATTCCCCACAGCCCGAGGAGGATGCGCCTAGGCGTGTGCGGCATCATGGGCGTCACGGTGGCGGCGCATGTACTGGTAGGCGGCGAAAATGAGCAGGGAAACGCCGATGGCCTTGCCCAGCCAGCCAACGGCCATAAGCCCCCGGATGGCGTAGATTACCGGGCGGACCTCGTCGAGGCGCTCCGCGCGGGTATCCTCTGACCACCGGAAATCTGCTGCCAGCACGGAGCGATCTGCGGTGTCATCCTCTGCGATGAGGGTTCCCGCCTGCTGGATATCGGTGGCGAAAAAGACCTTGACGTTTTCCCGGACATCCACGATGGTGCCGGTGGTGGGCTCGACCGAAATATCGCGGCCCACGGTATAAAAGGGCTCGACAATGACGGTGGCATCCGCATCTAGATCTAAGAGCTCGCGCGAGTGGCGGTCATAAAAACGGCTTGCGGGACCCGTTAACTGGAAATCGCCGGATTTCAGCTCGTCCGTTTTAGTGGTGCTGCCCAAATCTGCGCTGATATTGCTAAAGGTGTTCTTCAGCGGCAGCGGCTGTACATCCTGGTGATAGGAATAGATGGGGATGCCATCCACCTTTGAGTCACCGGTGAAGTCTATCGGCGTGGATTCCTGGGCCAGGAAATCAAAAAATGCGTAGGAGCGCTGCTCGGTGCCGGAGGGGAAGAAATAGGTCAGGCCGTCTCGCTCGAAGTCCTCCCGGGTCAGATCGGCGTTGAACTCGGGCAAGGCGAGGGCCCATTTATTGACCGGATCCGCTACCGGGAACGTGGATTCGCGGTTGAGCACGGAGTGCTGATCAATGGTGGCGATTTCCTCTTGGGAGTCCCTGTCTTTTCCAGCAAGCAGGCTGGTGACGGAATCGGTGGTGGCGATGGTGTCATCATCGTCTACCTCGCCGGTGGCAATGGTGCGCTCCAAGGTCAGCGGCCCGTGGTGCTGGTAGCACCACATCGGGGCGGATTTGTCGGCGCAGCGCGGGTCATCGCTGGATGTGGTATCTGAGGGAGCTTCACCGGCCATGAGGGCGCGCACGTCCATCCACACCGCGTCGGTGGGCCCGCTCGAGGTGGAGAAATCCTTATCCAAGCCCAGCGGGCGGGTCCGGTTATTGTAGAGGGTCGGGGCGAGGGTACCGATAAGGAGGAAAATGATTGCGGCAATGACAACCCACGCCCGTGGCGAGCGTGGCCAAAGGTAGCGGCTCATTGCAGTACTATATCCAATCAGTTTCAGGTTTCCGGGGTAAAGGAGCAAGCGTGCGCACGCAGGCATCTGTGAAAAGACTACCCCAGCACCTGCCGGAGCTAGACGGCCTACGCGCGGTTGCCGCATTAGGGATCATTGTCACCCACGTATCCTTCCAAACCGGCACCGGGTGGGGATTTGCCGGGCGCTTTGATTTCTTCGTCGCCGTATTCTTCGCCCTCAGCGCCTTTTTATTGTGGCGCCGGCGCGGGCTGCATACGGTGCGCGGCTATGCCCACTCTCGCATCGCGCGCTTGGCACCGGCCTATTATGCCTGCGTGGTATCGGTATTGCTGCTGCTTCCCGATGCCCACTCCATCACCCCCACCCAGATACTCGCCAACCTGACCTCCACGCAGATATATGTGGTCGATGGCCTTGCCCCGGGCCTTACCCACCTGTGGTCGCTGTGCGTGGAGTTCTTCTTTTACCTGGTACTACCGCTCCTCGTGTGGGCCATTGGCAGCCTGCCGCAGCGCTGGCGCATGGCCGTTATCGCCGGTGCCGCGGTACTGAGCTGGGGCTGGGGATTTATCCCCTTTGTCGCGGACTATTCCGAGGACCAGGTTAACTCGCAAATCTGGCCACCGGCCTATGCCTCCTGGTTCGCGGTGGGCATGCTGGCGGCGGAGGTGGAAGAAAGGGGCATCGGCAAGCGCACGACGCGCATTCTGCAGGTGCGTTGGGCCTGGGTTGTGCTGGCGGGGCTCGTACTGTGGGTGTCGAGCCGGGACTGGTTTGGGCCGGCCGGGCTGGTGCATCCGGAGCCGGCGGAATTTGCCCGCCGCATCATCGCCGGGGCGGTATTTGCTGCGTGTGTGGCGGTGCCGGTGGCCTTGGTTCCACGTGGAACCTCGTGGCTTACCTCGCCGCTCATGCAGGCGCTGGGCGCGTGGTCCTATTCCATTTTCCTGTGGCACGTGGCAGTTCTCGCTGTAGCCTTCCCGCTGACCGGGGTGGCGCTGTTTAGCGGGAAACCGCTGGATTTTTGGGTGATCCTTGCCGTCACGGTGGTGGGCACCGTTGTGGTTTCTGCGGCGAGTTACACGCTTATCGAGCGCCCGGGCCGCGATCTTCTGATGGGCCGCGGCCGGGGCCGGGTCCGGGGCCGGGGCCGTCGGCGGCGAAAAGGCAGGCCAGCCCCGCGGCACATAAGCACATAAGCAGCACGGAATCGCCTGCATAGGCCCCTGAGGTCCACGGGGCACGGGCGAGGATGGCCCCGGCCGCGGCTACCACGCCGCTGGCCAAATAAGCCCGCGGAATGGTGGTCCAGCGCACGATGAGCCAGGCGGCCATGCCCGCAAGCGCCGCCGGCCACCCCACCAGTGCCAGGCAGGCCAGCGAGTACATCGCAGAGGCCATGCCACCAGGATGCGGGTGCCAGGTGGGCTGCGGGCTACGGCGCGCGGCGAAAAGCAGGCAGAAACCCAGCGTGGCCAGGCCGAGCGCGCCGCCAAAGAGCAGGGCGGCGCGGTAGGCAGGCTGCGCCTTAAAGGTCATGCGGAATTCCCCATGCGTGCCCGCAGGGACGATAAACGCCTGGGTAGCGGCATCGATCTCGTACGGGGTGAGCTCGGTATCGCCTATAAAACCGCGCAGGCCCTTATTAAAGGCGCGCCCGGTAATGAGCAGGCGTTCATCCTCTGCAGAATCGATGGAAAAATCGGTGAGGCGATAATCGCTCGGCGGGGACCAGCCCTTTTCCGTCATGGACACCCACGCGCCGGTGGTGCGCACGCGGTGAACGCCGGGCTCAAGGGTCAGGGTGCTGCCGGGGGAGTACCGGTGGGAATCGATAAGCACCGACTTGGTGGAATCCACCGTGACCTCCATGCGGCGCGGCACGGTGACATCGCGAATGAGCACGCCGGTATCGTGCACCATCTGCTGGAAGAAGAATTGGTGCACATTCGGTGAGGTATCCGGCACGGTGACCACGCGCTCGATGGGGTGGCCTTCTACCTCCAGTTCCGCGATGCCGGTGCGGTGGGATAATTCCACGCGGATGGCTTGCGAATCCCCGCCGGGCACGCGCACCGTCTTGGAGCGAAAGGCTTGCAGATCCACCTCTACTGCCGCGCCGCCTGAGCGCACCGTCACCGTGGTGGAGCTGGTTACCATGAGTTTTAGGCGCGGTTGGTTAAAGTCACCGCGCAGCTCGATCCAGCCCTCATCATCGCCGGGTGCGGGCCACCAGGCGGTGGAATGTTCCCCATCGACGGCGGCGGTGGCGGACTTTTCCGGCTGGGCGCCGCCAAAGGCGGTGGCATCGGCGGCAGAAGAAGAGACTTCGACATCACCGCCGTGGGTCTCCACCGTGGTCAGTGGGCCGGCGGAGGGATAATCGCGCAGGCGGTTATAAACGTGGCTGGGATCGTCTGTGGACAGTGGCGCCGAGGCGGCTCCGTGGAGAGTGCCGTAATTGCGATCTACCAGCGTGGGAGTATCGGTGACGATATCGGCGTCCCCTTCCACCAGCTCGCGGGCGGCGGGGCCATCGTGGGCATCGAGGAAGGCCAGCGCCTCGCCGCCACCGGCCACGCGGACGGGATCGTCTGAGTTCAAAGCCATGGAATGCTGCTCGAGCAGGATCACATCGACCTCGCCAAAAGTATGCACTTCACCGCCAAATTTGCTGCTCAAGGTGTCATTATCGGCGGCAAAAAGATCGTGGCGCACCATCACCGCGCCGATGCCCAGGCGCTGCAAGGCGCGCACGCCGCTGGCCGGGTCCTCGTCTAGTACTGCCATCACCCCGTCGAGGCCACGGATGGCCTCCGGCGGCACGAGGGGAATGGCATCGCGGACGGCCCAAGGGACATCAAGAAGCGGCTGCGCCGGCTCATCGCGGGTCCAGCCCCACTCTTGGCGGGCGAAGGAGGCCTCGGGATAGATCAAAGTGCGGGTATTTTCAGCGTGCTCGTTGATGTAATCCGTGGCCTCATGCCAATAGTCCGGCACCTCGTCGTAGGCGCCTAGGGGCAGCAGCCGCTGCGACCACGCCGGGGAGAGCGCGCTGATGCAGACGAGCAGCACCAGCGCGCCTACCGTCTGCTTCTTGGTGGGCCGCAGGCCTGTGGGCAGCGGCAGGCGCTGGCAGGCGCGGGCAAAGCCCAACAGCAACGGGATGCGCACCAGCGGATCGAATTTGTGCAGGTTGCGCAGGGGTGCCAGCACCCCATCGAGCGCGTCGAGGTACCACGCCGCCTGGCAGCCCAAAATCGCCACGCCGGTAATCAGCATGATGGACCACACGCGGGGCAGCCGGCACAAGCCATACATGCCAATCGTGGCCACGGCCATGGTGATAAGGACAAAGAAGGCAGAGGTCGCGAGCTCGTTGCCGGCGATGCGCTCGGCATCCGCAAAGGGCGACCAGCTCGTCGTCCCGCGCAGGATCTCCGGCAGGTTCAGCCACCGGGTGGTCACGCGGGAAGATTCGATAAATTCCGTAAACGGTGGGGCGTAGCGGCCCAAGATTATAAGCGGGCCAATCCACCACGCGGATACGCACAGGCAGCCAAGCAGCCAGGCCGCGCCGGGCTTGAAGGCGCGGCGATAGACCACGATGACAAGCGCCGGGGTGCACGCCGCGAGCGTGGCGGTGGCGTTGACTGCGCCCATCAGCGCCACGGGAATCGTGGCGGCGGCAGCATCGCGCCAGGTGAGTTTTTCCCGCAGGAAGGGCAGGATGACCCACGGGGCTAGCATGACCGGCCAGGTTTCAGAAGAGATGGCCGTCAGGGTGGATAGCGAGCGCGGGGAGAGCGCATAGAGCATCGCCGCCACCCAGACCCAGCGGCCGCGCAGGCCAATCCGGGTAGCTAGCTTGTAAAAGCCGATAAAGCCCACGCTTAAGACCAACAGCCACCACAGGCGTTGAGCTATCCAATCCGGCAGGGGCTCGGTTAAAACAAAAAAGGGGCCCTGCGGGAAGAGGTAACCGTAGGCCTGGTTCTGCAGCTGCCCCAGGGTAAAGATATCGGTATAGGCATCAAGCGCGCCGCGCAGGAAGTGCCGCGGGTTGGCGGCGAGATCGTGTTTGGTATCGGCGGCGGTCAGCCCCCACGGCTGTACCGCGAGGATAAGGCCCAAGGCAATAATGCCGAGCGGGTAGGGCCGGGCAAGGCGCGCGCAGCGGTGGCGCAGGGCGCGGGCTAGTGCGCGGTAGCGGTGTAAATAGGAACCGCTGTGGGGGCCGCGGGGGAGCTGATCGGTCCGGTCATGCACGCCGGTGCGCCCATCTAATTGCGGGAACCGTATTCAGGCCCGCCCAGCACCGCATCATCGGCGGAGACAGCATTGCCTTCGGGCACGGTATCGCTGCCGGAGAACTGGGCGATGCCGATGATGGTGATAATGCCCAGGGCGATGCCCACAACAGCGCTACCCACGGCGGGGCCGAGGGTGCGCTTGTTTAAAGAATCGGATTCCAGAGCCATGGCTAAAGATATTAGCAGTTACTTAGAAGTATTCCGGATCGTCGTCATCCGCGTCTTCGTCGTTTTCTTGCGGGACGATAAAGACGGGCAGGCCCGCATTGCGCACGATCTGGTCCGCCGTGGAGTTGGTCCACCAAGCGCGAAAGCCGGTGAGCGCGCGGGTGCCGGTCACGATGACATCCACGTCGAGCTCGTGTGCTGCATCCACGATGGCCGAAGAGATGGTGGTGGCGGATTCCACGAGGTGGGCGCGGCCGGCTAGGCCTAGGTTTTCGGCCAACTGGGTGCCCTGGCGGCAGATCTTCAGCGCCTCTTCGTAGGCGGGATCGTCTTCCACGCTATCGGGGGACACGGTGGATTGGTGCATGCCCGTGCGGCTCACGGCGCGCGCGGTTTGGCGGGCTACCGGCTCCCACGCGGTGAGGATTTCCACCGTGGAGGGGCGCAAAAGCTGGGCGGCGTACTCCAAGGCGCGGTCGGCGCGTTCGGTGCCATCATAGGCAATTAACATTGTTTTGCCGTTACTCATGTCACTAGTCTACCCACCGCTTGGGACAGTTCGCGAGGAATCCTGCACACTGGAAGGCATGACATATTCCCGCATCATTGCCAGTTTGGGCCTCGTGGCGGTGCTGAGCGCCTGCTCTAATTCCGCCTCGGACGAGGACAAGGCGCGCGAGTCTGCGGCCCCCGCGCCCTCATCGCCGGGTAGCGCCGCGTCCGCCACGGAGGCCGCCCCAGCCCCGGCGCCAGCGCCGACGCCGGAAGATATTCGCGCCACCGCCGCCTCGGTGCTCATGCCGCCGGCAACCAGCTACGAGGACGCCAAGGCCAAGCTGGAGGCCGGCGTGGGAGGCATCTTCATCCCGAGCTGGGCGGATCCTGGATTGCTGGAAGAAGAGGGCCGCAATATTAACGCCCTGCGCGCGGAACTAGGCCGCGATTTTGAGGTTGCCATCGACTTTGAGGGCGGGCGCGTGCAGCGTTTTTCTGAAATCCTGGGCGAATACCCCTCCGCACAGCAGATGGCGGCGGAAAACTCGCCGGAGCAGGTGGAACAGCTGGCGGGGGACATCGGCAAGCGGCTCATGGACTACGGCATCAACGTGGACTTTGCGCCGGTGCTCGATGTCGATGGTGATGGCCTCGAAGTCGTGGGCGACCGCGCCTTTTCTACCGACCCTGCCCAGGCCGGCGAATATGGCGCAGCCTTCGCCCGCGGGCTGGATGCCGTCGGGGTCAAGGCCGTATTCAAGCACTTCCCGGGCCACGGCCGCGCCTCGGGCGATACCCACCTGGCGGAGGCCATTACCCCGCCGCTCGAAGAGCTTGAGAACCACGAGTTCATTCCCTTCCGGAATGCCATTCCCGCAGCCCCGAATGCGGCGCTAATGATGGGCCACCTCGCGGTGCCGGGCCTGGGCGATGGCCAGACCCCAGCCTCCATCCTGCCGGAGGCCTACGGCCTTGCCCGCGAGGCCTTGCAGTATGACGGCACCATCTATACCGATGATATTGGCGGCATGGCGGCCATTTCGGATTCGCTTCCGCTTGCCGATGCCGTCATTACCTCCCTCGCCGCCGGTGCCGACATGCCCCTGTGGTCCACAGAGGAAGATATCAATGCGGTGATCGATGCCGTCGTGGGCGCCGTGGATGAGGGCAGGTTGGCCCCTGAGCGCCTCGGCGATGCCGCCCGCCATGTACACGATGGGGACAGCGACTAGGAAAAACGCCCCTATACCCGTTAACCTTTAAGGCGTGAAGAAGGCAGAAGGAAAAAACGGTGCAAAGGGCTGGCTCATCACGCTTGGCGTGATCGTTGGCTTCGTCCTCATTGCGGGCATCGCTTATGCCTGGGATGTCATAGCAAACCAGGACAAGATCCCGCGCAGCGTCTCCGTCGGCGGCGTGGATATCTCCGCCATGGAGCGCACCGCCGCCGTGGCCAAGCTCGAGGACGAGCTCAATGGTGTTGAGACCCAGCCCGTGACCGTGAGCGCGGGCGATCTGCAGTCTGAATTTACCCCTGCCGAATCCGGCCTAGCGCTGGATAACCAGGCCGCCGTCGATGGCATCGAGGAGCCTTCGCTCAATCCGATTACCCGGCTGGTTAGTTTCTTTCGCTCCACCGAAGATATCCCGGTAGAAACCGATGTGGACGATAGCAAGCTGCAGCCCACCCTCGACCGCGTCAAAGACGAGCTTTCTACCGAACCGGTCGACGGCATGCTCGAGCTTAATAATGGCGAGCTCAAGGTCACCGATCCCACGTTGGGCCAGACCGTAGACGGCACCGAATTGCACGATGCCGTGGCAGCGAATTGGCTGGACAAAGATGGCGTGCAGGTGGAGCCGGAAGAAATCGAGCCGGCCATTAATGATGAAGCCATTGAAAAGATGCGCACCGGCGATGCCGCCAAGGCCCTGGATAACCCGTTGACCTTGAAGGCCAAAAATAACGTCACCGCCACGCTGAATAAACCGGAGATCTCCCAGTTCACCAGCATTGAGAAAAAGGACGGCCAGCTGCACCTGGTGGTGGATAGCAACCGCGCGCAGCAATTGCTGCAAGAGCGCAGCGATGGCGCCGACGTGCCTGGCGTGAACGCCAAGGTGAATTTCGCCGGTGGCTCCCGGCAGGTCACCCCCTCCCAGGACGGTGAGATCATTGACTGGAAGCCCACCATGGAGGGCTTTGATAAGCGCGTGACTGGCGATGACCGCGAGTGGGACGCAACCTACAAGCCTGACCCGGCCGATTTCACCACCGAGGACGCCGAAAACGCGACGTTTAACGATACCGTGGGCGAGTTTTCTACCGGCGGCTTTTCCTCCGCCTCTGGACGCAATATCCAGCTCGTTGCCCAAGAGGTCAACGGCGCCGTTGTCAACCCCGGTGAGACCTTCTCCCTCAACGGCTACACCGGCCCCCGCGGCACCGCGCAGGGCTATGTGGAATCCGGCATCATCATCAACGGCCACTCTGGTACCGCCGTGGGTGGTGGCATCTCCCAGTTCGCCACCACCCTGTATAACGCCGCCTACTTCGCCGGCATGCAAGATACTGCGCACACTCCGCACTCGTACTACATTTCCCGCTACCCGGCCGGCCGCGAAGCCACCGTGTACGAGGGTGCCATTGACCTGCAATTTACCAATACCTTCAATACCCCAGTGCAGATCGAGACCAGTTTTGGCGGCGGCAATATCACCGTCCGCTTGAAGGGCACCAAGACGGTAGAGGTGGAATCCATCAATAACGGCCGCTGGGCCAAGACCGAACCACAGCCAATGTCCGTGCCGGGCAGCAATTGCTCACCATCATCTGGCGCCCCGGGCTTTACGACGTCCGATACCCGCATCATCAAGGATCTCAGCGGCAACGAGCTTTCCCGCGAGACCAAGACCACGGTCTACGATCCACAGCCCATCGTGCGGTGCGGATAGCTAGTAAATAGCGCGCTGTTAACAACCTGATCGGGGTGGTCAAAGCCACTACGCCGCCGGTTCCGCCGACGATATCTACAGCTCAGGTTTTGTCAGACCGTGGAGTAGTTCCTGGTGGAGTTTATCGCTTTCATCGTCAACATCGTCATTTACACCGTCATCGGCACCGGTTGGTTGATGATTATCAGAATGATGGATCAATTTTTCGGACGTCTCGATTGAGGCTATGACAAAGGCTCCAGCAGTGGGTGTAATTCGACGCTGTGGGAGCTAATGCGCTATTCAGGCCATACCGTAAACTTGTCCGGCTAGGAGGAAAGGAATTGTGATGGTCTAAAGGTCAGTCGTGGCATGTTTGATGTGATGCATAGTCTTGGCCAAGCTAGGTATATGGTATCCACCAAACTTGAATTAGGCTCCGCTTTTCTCACCCGTGCCGCCACTTCAAAGAGAATTAGGATGCAGTAAAATTTTCGTCAGTAAGTCGGTAACCCACTACCGTACAAGACTCCCGCCACATCGATTGTGATGCACACTTAGGGGGTAACTGATGTAAATCCCATTTCGGTACTGAATCAAAAACGATTTGGCGAGCAGTTATGTGGAATAAGATTCTAGCTACAATTGTGGCCCTCTAAATGGTAATTTCCGTGTTTGTTAAATGGTGACACGGAATTATTATTGTATTTGCAGTGCTGACTATTATCTTTCTATTCATTTTCAGTAAAGAGAATTAACTGAAGCGACTTAGACTTGGTTTCGCTTTAATGGGCGCTGTTGGCGGCTCGGAGATATAGTACTTGGCCTCTACGGCGCTGAGGCGAGGCGTAGGCCAAAAGGCTCAGCTGTGACTGGCTTGCTAAGCATGTCGCGACTGATGACAAAGCGGATTTACTACGTTTTAAAGCTCCATCGTTTCTCTTTCTACAAATGTGCCCAACCCCTAGCGTGTCCACTTTCCGGAGGGCGAGCCCTACGTTTCGCGCAAGGTTTGTTGGGGAAACGGAAACGGTATAGAAAAAGTCCGACTCCCCGCGTAGGCACAGGGGTCGGACTTCGTAGGATTACAATTTATCCGATTGCGTCAATGATGTGGTAAAAGTGCTTGCCTGCTTCAGAGGACCCTTCCAGTTTCTGGGAAGAGCCCTCAGAAGAAGTTGCGGCAGCGTCAAACAGGGCGGATCCATTTTCGAGTACTTCGAGGCCGAGATCGCGAGCAGTACTCAGAGAAGCTAGGATGCCGTTTACCAGGATATCTTCCATGGACTAGTCCTTTCGAGGTAGTTACATTAGGTGTTTATCCAGCAGATTTAAACTGGAACACCCATAATTGTAAGGGGCTCCGGACTACTCGCAACTCGAGAATAATAATAGAAGAAAGGATACCCCAATAGGGGGTGTTCCTATGTAGTTTGTCAATCTCGCGGGTGGGGTGGACGGGGGCAGATCTCCAACTCGGGATTTTTAGGTGTGTTGTTTTTGCGCGCGACTGGTAGCCGACTGGGATTTTTCCCAGTCGGCTTGTTTCGTTGTTAGGGGTTAAGCTGCTGCGGCTTCTTTTGCTGGGGCGGGGTCGTGGTAATACTCGTGGTTGCGCATCATGGCGTAGAGGACGTTGAGTCGTCTGCGGGCGAGTGCTACGACTGCGGCGTTGTGTCTTTTGCCTTCATTGCGCTTTCGTTCATAGAATTGGCGTGAACGCTCGTGGAATCTGTTGGATGCAAAAGATGATTGCCATAGGGCGTTCTTTAGTTTTTTGTTGCCGGCTCTATTCAGTGAGTTCGACATGATCGAGGTTCCGGACTGATTCGTTCGGGGCGATAAGCCAGCGTAAGAGGCTAGGTGCCCAGCTGACGGAAAGTCGGACATATCGCCCGCGGTCATGAGAATTTGGGCAGCCGTCTTCGGCCCGATTCCTGGCATGGATAGCAGGATTTGAGTGTGGGGGATGTCGTTGATGAGGTCGATGACTTCCTTGTCGATTTGTTTGCGGTGCTCGAGCTTTAAAAGTGCGTCCTTTGCTGACATTGCTACGCCCATTTCTGCATAGTGTGCACCGGCAATGGTGACTGTTTGCTCAGCAATGGCAGCGAATATCGCATCGATAACTGGCTCGGGATTGCGTGCCTTATAGCGTCGAGCAAAGGCAGCTGCCTTGGCCTTGCCTAAGCGTTTTATCTTGGTGGGCCCGCCGTAGCGTGCAAGTAGGTGCAGGACCCATTTGCGGTGGATTATTTGGCCGCGAATGGCCTGTTCGAATTGCGGGTAGTAACCAACAAGTGCGCTTCGAATCTGGTTGATGAGTCTGGTGTAGGAGCGTGCTAAGTCTTCGTCGATGCCGTTGAGGACTTTCAACTGGAGGAAGGCTTCTTCGATGCGGTCGACACTGCGAAGGGATTCTGGAAGGTTCTTTGCAGCGTGGGCGATGATGTAGGCATCTCGGATGTCCGTTTTGGCGTTTCCGGCATGGATGTGTGAGAGCTGACGCATTGCCAAGCCGGGAAGATAGCGCACATCAATTCCAAGGTCTTGGGCTACCGCGACAGTAAGTCGGCCAATGTTATTTGGCTGGTCAACAACGACAAGGACCTTGTTGTTACCAGAGTAGAAATTCGAAAAGAGCGCGTGTAAAGCCTGCTCGTTTTGATTGATTCGTTTGGATAGAACCTGGGCGCCGTGGCTATCTAAGACGCAAGCGTGGTGGAAGTATTTTCCAACATCCATTCCGATGACATAGTCGTAGACCATGTCAGACCTCCTAGCGAGTTTAATGAGTATGGGACTTCTTTCATCGCTGGTGGTCGGACATACTTCACGCTGGCATCCACATTACTTTGAGACCTCACACACTTGATGTGGGTCAGGTTCCTATTAGCAGGTTGGAGTGTGTCACTGCCTTCGGCGGCATCACCCCCCGGATCATTGTCAGACAGGGACGAAAATAAGCCATACCGAAGCCAGCGACTAGTTCCACTGCTCCTGAAAAAGAAAAGCAAAAGGAACGCAGACAAACATAACCTGCCCCGGCATGGGGGCAGAGTTACGAATCCTGGGCTCCTTCAAGCGGAACTGCTAACAACGTAATGGGGGCAATGAGATCAGCGAGAAACTGATGTAAAATCCTGCTCTCGCGAGTTTGATCGGCGAGCTGTCGACTTCCATCGATGCTCTGCAGGCGGAAAGTCATGCGCATTTGGGCTACGGCCATGCCGGCCGGAAGACGAAAGCCTAAAGGTGAACTAGCTCACGGCGGCAATCACCGTAATGGGTTTTATACCAAGACCATCAACTCTGGCTACGGATCGTTGGAAATGACCAGGCCTAGGGAACAGGGCGGTACGCTTACTTCCCAGATGGGCATCCATTTCAGTGTTTAGCAAGCAGCTTCTTTTCAATCGCATCAATCTTGGCCTTATTGGTCGGCTCTTAGGGTTGCCCGCAAATCGTGGACACGTAGTTAAGCTGCTTAGGGGTTAAGCAGCGGCCTTCTTATTACCATTTTGA
>NZ_JASPFZ010000017.1:0-27938 GCF_030227355.1 Corynebacterium sp. MSK310 | reverse complement strand
GCCATCGTGAGGAACTAGAGAAAGCGATTCATGAATATGTCGACTTCTACAACGAACGAAGAATCAAGCTTGAGTTCGGCGGATTAAGCATCAATCAACGCCGACGCAAGCTGCTACTCTGAATAGTCCTAAAAAATGTCCGCATCCCCAAATGTGTTGTTTTCCGGCGTGTCGGGGTAAACGACATTTTGTGTTGGTGGACTGCGTGGTTTAGGGCATGTGGCCTTTGTGTATTCCCATAGAGTGGTTGTAGGTACTGTCGAAAGTTGCTGGTCGGCCGTATTCACGGCCGATGGTGGCTTGTGTTTCTTGGTTGGCTAGGGTGTGTGCTTTGGCTCGTGGGTCTGCGCCCTGATTCGTCCACTTTCCTGGGTCGGCCTCTAGCGCGAGTGGCAGTGGCTTTACAGGCGTTCCATCGCCATCGCTGGCGGATTGGTGCTTGTAGTCCCGTATTTTGGTGCACGCCCTGCTACAGACGGGGCATCGAGGATGATTCTTACTCATCCATTTATCGTGAACCTAGGCGCCTAGCACATCAGCACGCCCCCGGCGGTATTTCAGGTCCGAGGCTGCGTTATTCCTCCGGATAAGTGAAATAGTCCTAATACCAGCAGGCCAGACGGGCTAAACATATAACTTCACCAACACATCCTGTCGTTTAGGTCGACGTGTCCATCATCTGGGGTTGGGCCCGAACTGCTAACACCAGCAATGGATCCCGGAATCAGGATAATGACAATCATTACTAAGAGTGTCAATTTATGTTACTTTAAATAAGTCGTCGCGTACGGAAAGGAAAGTTATGAACAAAACATTAAAAGCTTCCGCTTCTCTTTTGTCTTCTCTGCTGCTACTTCCTGCCTTGTCCGGAATGGCTCAAGCGGAAACATCACAGGGGGTACAAGAGGGGCCGAAAACTATCTTTGGTGGAAACTACCAAAATACAGACCCAACGGCCTATAATTACCTTCCCGAAGGTAGCGACCCAGTTCCGAGCGTCGAAGACAGATCAGCATTCGGCGCGACTACAATCAATGGTTTTGGATTTACGTTTAATGGTCATAATTTTGAGGTTCCTGTAGTGAGTCTTGAACATTCGATTAAGGGGAAAGGTGGTCACATAGAGAGCGAAAGTGCGTCGGCAACGTTTACTAACGGAACGATGTGCAACTGGCGAGTTGACTACCAAAACAGAGACGAAAACGGGATCCATGTGACGCGCAAAGGTAAAACTCACAATGATTGTTCCTTCGGTCATGCGCACGATGACGGATTTCAAAATTTTGACGTTAAGGGCAATGCTGAGTGTGCACGTCTATTTGTAATGGGAGAATATAAAGGAGAACAGTGTCACGCAATTCATCCTTAGAGGTTCTGTTAAAGATTGCGATTTGTGTATCACTGTTGCTCTGTCTCGGTTATGTTATCGGCGGGTTGAATGCGATTTATGTTGCTAAGACCTTGGCTGAGACGGCTTCTACCTCATCGTCAGACATCTTCCGCAGGCTAGAAAACGGCTTATTTTATTTTAGAGTTGCCGGAGTTTTTGCGGTTGTTTTCCTTGCGGGAACTTACGCAGTTTGGCGCAGGGCCAATAAGCTCCGTAAGCGAGAGTAATCCGGTTATTGGCTTTTCGGCTCGGTTGTTTATTGGATGTGGATTTGGGGTAGTGGGCCCGCCCCGGTACCAACTACCCAGAACACAGCAGTACCGAGTCCCCAGAACACCGGTACCAAAACCTCGCATCTGACAATTGGAGGCCCGGTTTTCGCGGTCTTTATCTTCCAAACCTCAAGCTCCTCTCCCAATAGGTTGCGTCCGGTAGCGTGGAGTCTCCACTTTCTGGGAGGTCAGGCCCGAACTACTCGCATACGGGGAGTAAATTGAACTCGGATGCTTTAGGTAGTGTGCGCAGGACTGAACTTGTCGCTATCAAACAGGAGATAACCGAGCACAGAGCGCATAGTGCCATGCTTGCCTGAAAACCAATTGCGGCGAGAAATGTACCCGCGCTGGCGGAGGCGATGATTGGTAGCAATCCCATCATCAGACGCGCTCCTGCCGAGCATTTTCCTATTTTTTCGGGAGGCGCTGATAACGCAAGCAGTCCTCCGGAGTACGAGTTGCACGCAATGGAGGGAACTACGATGAAAAATGCTGCAACTGCGATAAGTGGCCAATACTGAGAAAATACAAGAAGTAACAGGTACCACAGTAGTTCCCATAACATCGTTGCTCGGATGATGTTTCTTCCTGGCAAATGCTTGATGAGGCGGTCTTGAAGAAGCCCTCCAACAATCATTCCAAGGGCGAACATGGCTGAGGTGAGGCCGATTATCCAACCATCAACTTTGAGGTATGCCAGCCATAGGTCAATGGACGCGATGAGGAAAAGTTGGCGAAGTTGGAGAAGATATCGATGCTGAAGATTGTTCGAAGCATCGGATATTTCCAAATCCAAGCCAAAGAATATTTACTATCGGACCAGAACTCTTTAAACGAATACTTCTGCTCATTGTTTGACTTCCCCAGGTCCTTACTGATGGTTCTTGAAGCATAAAGCGGACCCAACCCACACAACGTTTGTGCAATGAAGGGAATAACCGGGGCTAGGCCGTAGAGAAAGCCTCCTAAAGGTAGTCCGAGCATCCAGATGATGTTGTCTCGAGTTTGGTTACGGCCTTGCGCTTGAACAAGCAAATTCTCAGGAATGATGAATCTCAAAATGGCGTTGGTTAGGCCTCCGAACGTGCCTGTAATCATTCCTGCAAACAGGCTAAAGAAGAACAAAAGTGGGAAATTGAATTTGCCCAAGTAAAGCAGTAGCGAGAAGGTTGACCAGATACCAATTTGGCTCAGCCCGTAGAAGAGAAGTAACTTCTTCTTGTTAAAACGATCGATGATCATCCCGGCTGGGATCGTCATGATCATCGAGCCTGCCGAGCTTGCGGCTCCAATCACTCCCGCTTGACTTAGGCTTCCAGTGAGGTAGTAGCTCGCAAGTGAAATAGGGATAGCTACGAGTGATGCCCCTAAGGCGCTTGCTGTATCAGCGAAGAACCACCGTAGATAGTCAGGATGGTTCTTGCGTACGATGGTCCAAAATTTTTGATCAGTATAATCCTGCATCGTGTCTCTCAATGTTTGACAACCGCGACTGAAAGCTCATGCGCGCAGCATGAACCCAGCGTCGGATTTCCGAAGTGGGTAATTCTCACGGGTCAACTTCTTGACCCGCCGCAACTTGCGGTGTGTCAAATGAGATTTATTGATGCAGTAAGGTGAACATGATGTGCTCCAGGTACTATGCCATTAATCTTGAATCAGTGCCGATAAACTTCCCCAGAGACACCGGCTTCTCCTAGTGTGGTGGCTGGGTCGTCGTAGAACTGGGAAACGAGTGACATGTTCCCCTTCATGCGTTCAATAAACTTAATGTCCATAACGGCAGGCAGGTAGCTCTTTTCGAAAGCTGTGGAACATGACGTGTGTCACTTTCTGCGACGTATCTCACACAGTAGGGGGCGATTATGCCTGCTGTCAATAGTTTTGCCTGAAATTCCGGTTTCTAAATTTGATTCCATCCGGTGCTGGCGGTGCGAACGTCCGTATGGTTAGGTGGGGCTCGCCTGAATGGATGGCAAGGGTTTAATTTTGGATCCAGCAAAAATAGTGTTGTCACGCTGCATATCGAAGTCCTGAACGCCCTGAATGGTGACCGTATGGCCTGGCTTGTGTGGTGCATATTTGGGATTAGCTTCGGCAGTAGATTACCAATCTTGCCAACCTCACTGAGCTGGATATCAGGTGCCCACCAAACAGGGGCTAGGTCCCGGCTCGCCTTGAAGTCAGCGTGAGTTGATGGACCGCAATAATTAAGCCTTGCTTTGCTGCGGCACGGATCTTGGGGCAAGGAATATGAATGTAGTTCCTGCCCCAGGACATCCCAGGTAATTCCTGAGATGGCGGTCAAGGCGCCGCTCAGTGCGGTGACTACGGCAATGACGTCAATGCTGTCCGCCAAAAATAAGGCTAAGAGGTGCCCGGTATAAGCGGCGCATAGGGGTATCTGGAGGAGGTTTCAGTGCACCTTTTTCCACACGGAGGTAGGGGCCGCAGAACCGATAGAACCATGATCCTGGCTGGAAAAGCTGGGGTCGGTATTTTGTCCAGGGCCAGCGATGAAATTAGTTTGGCGGACCACAGCGCAATGAGGACAAAGGTGAGCAGTCTGCCGCTGGAGTCCAACTTGAACGATTGGATGGCAAAAGCGGTGGGGATGAGGCCATCGCCAAGCGTGGAGGCCACCACGGCAAACACTAGGTTTCTAGCGCGTGTTTTGAGCATGTGTCCTCTTTCGGTTGATTTAGGGGGAGGAATGAAGAGGGACCGAACTTCGTGATCATTTGCCAGACAGTTTGAGCGCTTTTCATAGGTGCCAGGAAGCATCCTGACAGAAAAGAAACTATCAGAATAAAGGTATGGAGGGGGTAATCGATTATCTATAGCAAAATAGCAGGTAAGTATGGGTTTCTGGGGTGAATTAATTGCGTGTAGTTGGCGGTGATGCGCGCTGCGGTGGGTCCTCCGGAGTGTGTTGCCGCCGGGAAATTGGGTGAAATTGTGTGCGGTTAGCGGGAAAGTGGGGCCGCGGGATTGGTTGGGCCAATGACGGCATTTATAAGGTACAGAACATGTAAAGTGTTGATACAGCAACCTCCCAGACTTCCGTTGTAGAAAAAGAGAGTCGTTAAAAACATGGGCCGTGGTGGAGACCGCTGCGTCCCATCACATCGTGAAGGAGAGTGCTAGGTGAGTACATCATCGCGCATCGTCGGGCTGGATTTGGCTCGTTCACTTGCCATTATTGGCATGATTATTTTGCACATGGCCTCGTTGGTATGGAGTACCAAGGTCATATTGTCGGGCCTTCCGGCCGCCCTATTTGCCATCGTCGCCGGCGTGACGATGATGCTCATTAGCAAGAACTATTCCGTACAGACGCTGCTGCGCCTGATTGCCCGTGGCGCCATCATTACGCTTATCGGACTGGCACTGCTCCCGGTTGGCGGGCAGATTCAGGTCGTGCTCGTTGCTATGGGTATCACCATGATGGTGGTCTCCTGGGTGCCACCGCTGAACATGTGGTGGAAGCTGGCCCTGTTCTTCGTCGCCGCCATCGCCTCAACCGTGCACTACGCGCCGTTTACCCTGCCGCAGGTCTATCCGCTGCTGGCATGGATCGCGTATTTCATCGCCGGCATGCTGCTCTTTGAGGTCTACATCCGCCCAGGTAGCTTCCGCACGGCGCTGCAGTGGATTGTTACCGCAGTCAGCGCGGTGATTGCCGCGGTTGGCACCTACTTCCGCTTCGAGCCGGATATTCCCAGCTGGCTGCGCTTTACCGGCCACACCGGCGTAGCGGGCGAAATCCTGCTCTCCGTTGCAGTGGCAGCAGTGGTGCTGCACCTGTGCCTGCTCATCGGCAGCGCGGTACCCAAGCTCGTCTACCCCTTGGCCGCAATGGGCACGATGTCCCTGACCGTTTATGTCTTGCACGTGCTCTCCGCCTATTACTGGCAAAGCAACATCTCACTGCACAACACCGCGTGGGCATGGGCATTTATTGGCCTATTCCTCGTGCTCGCCACCATCTGGCGGAAATTCCTGGGCCAAGGCCCCCTCGAAAAGGCCGTCTCCTCCGCCGTTAAACTCGCCGTTCCTGCTGGAAAGAAGGACTAACATGTCGCGTAAATTTGCTACCGCTTTGACCACCGCCGGCATCATCGGGATGTTGGCGGCCCCCGCCAGCGCCCTTGAGCACGGCGAACCCGCCCCCGATAACGCCGAGTCCCGGACCGTCGCCGCGCTCAAGATGGGCCGGATAGGCAACTTCGGCGACTGCACCGGCACGCTGGTGGATAAGCAGTGGGTGCTTACCGCCCGCCACTGCCTGCAATCCGTCAATAATGAAGGCACCCAGGCCCGCCTGGGAGACAAGGTCTATGACGCGGATTCGTGGGCGCTATCCCCGCTTTCCGATGCCGGACTGCTCCACCTCACCGAGCCCGTAACCGATATCAAACCGGCCAAGATCTCCACCGATATTCCCGAGACCGGCGACCTTGGCACCCTATATGGCTGGAGCAGCAGCTCCTCCATGGCGCGCAAGGGCCAGCTGCCGATGGCAGAGATGAAGGTCTCCGAAATCCTGGGCGGCGGGCCAAGCGATGACGCCGCACAGAAGCCAGGCGCCGGCAAGGAAGCCCCGGAAGGCTACGAGTCCGTGCCAGCTGAGGAAGCCATGCCCGGTCTCAAGATGCCGGGCGGCTCCAAGCCGGATGCCGGCATGAAGGTCCCTGAAGGCTACGAATCCGTGCCCGCCGAAGAGGCCATGCCCGGCTTCAAGATGCCGGGATCTGGTTCGGGATCGGATAAGCCCAAGGTGGTCTCGCCGGGTGCCACCAAGCCGGGCGCCGAGCAGCCGCAGATTGTCAAGCCTGACGGCAACGGTGGGGAAGTAATGCAGCCTGGCCAAGGCGGCATGGCCCCGATGATCAGCAGCCCGATCCTCGATGTCCACTCCACCGGTAATGCCGGCATGCAGGGTGGCGATTCCGGCGGACCGTTCTTCGTGGGCGGAAAGCTTGCGGGCCTAGCTACCGCGGGTACTTCCAATGCGGACCCGGATTTGCCCTCCCCAAGCGCGGCTATCACCACGCTCGCCGGCACTAAGGACTGGGTAGACGGCGTGATCAGCGGCAAGGATAAGGACGCCATCTTGACCGCGGAGACCACGCCTACCCCGCAGGCAACGCCGCAGACCAGCGGCGACCGCCCGTGGATCTACTTCACGGTAGCGGCCATTGGCCTTATCGGTGCCGCGGCGGCTGCGCGCACCTTCGCTACCGGTGCTGGCAACGGTGCCGCCCGCACGTCGCGCCGCTAAAAAATCTCGATGCGCCCGCCCAAGGATTCGGTCTGGCGCAGCTGCGCCACCCACTTCGGGCCACCGGGGTGCAGGCGCAGCACCGGGCGGGAGGAAATCTTGACCGGGGAGACCGATTCCTTGCGCGCGCCCGACCTGGCTTCGATGCGGGTGCGGGCGCGGTAGCCGGCATCGGCAAGCTCGGCGATGGAAGGCTCGGGGGCGGCGAGCTTCTCCCGGGCATCGTGAAGCAACTCCAGCGCCTCATCCAAGGCCTCTACCAGGGCCGGGGCATTGGTCTCGCACATCTGCCGCACGAGATCCGGGCGGGTTCCGGCCACCCGGGTCGCATCCTTGAAGGAACCGGCGGCTAGAGACTGCGCCAAAATGCCGCCATTATCGCCCACCGTGGCGAGAGTCTCCGCAAAAATATGCGGCAGGTGGGAAATGCGAGCGACCGCCGCATCGTGGTTGGCCACACGGATGGGCACGGCCTCTGCATGCACCATCTGGGTCATGCGCACGACGTCCGTAAAAGTCTCAATCCATTTCTTAGGAATCTTTTCCCCGCGCGCCTCATACTCAGCGGCGTAATCGTAGGTAATTCCCCACGCGGCGCGGCGGAAAAGCCCCGTCTGGGAGTGATCCCATCCCGATTTCGAGGTACCCGCCATCGGGTGCCCGCCTACGTAGCGATCCTCCATGCCGCGGTCACAGACCTGCTGGCGCACGGGAGTCTTTACGGAGACCACGTCAGTGATGCCGCAGCTAGGGGCGTGTTCCTGAATAGCATCCAAGACGCTACCCACCGCGGTCATGGGAACGGCTATCACGATGAGCGCCTCTTCAACCTCGGCGCGGTTAAGCACCGCCGGCAAGTCATCATTGACGTCAAAGCCCTGCTTGACTGCGGTGCGAGCGGCGGACGTCGAGTGGTTGTATCCAAATACGTCGTGGTTATAGCCCGCGAGATCGCGCAGCAAGGAACCACCGATGAGGCCGAGGCCGATAATGCAGATGGGGCGTTGAACATCTTGAGAACTCACGGTGACAATTGTGGCACAACACGACTAATCTCACGAGGTATGAGCAACGAAAATTACTCTTTCGCGGTTACCGTCGCCCGCAACGAGGGACAATGGGTCGTGCGCAGCTTCGATGATGACTTTGAGGACCCGCAAACCTCCATCACCGCGGTGCGCTCCCTGCGCTCTGAAGGCGCAGCTTTCGCCCTTCTCTGCGTAGAGGACGCCTACTTCATTGCCGTGCGGCCTATGCCCGGCGGGGTGAAAATGCTAATTTCAGACGCCACCTATGGCGTTGATGATGACTTTGCCGCGGATTTCATGGAACTCAATGACTACGAGATTCCAGACGTGGACCCGGAAGAGGCTGACCCCTACGGTGAGGGCGACTTCGATATTTTCGCTGACCTGGGCCTATCCGAAGATCAGGTGGGCTACATCATCGATGATGAGGACGATTGGCCCTCCGATATGCTCCTGCGCATCGCCGGCGACCTGGGCTTTGGGGATGAGCTAGAAGACGTCATTGATAACGCCTAAGCCCCTGCAGCGCGCGCAGAAACGCATGCAGCGCGCCCTCGCGGTGGCGCGCCAGACCCCCGCCGGGGATGTGCCGGTTGGGGCGGTGCTTTATGATGCCGCCGGTCGCGAGCTCGCCACCGGTGTCAACCGCCGCGAGCAATTGCGCGATCCCACCGCCCACGCCGAGGTCGAGGCCATCCGCCAGGCGGTGCGCATCCACGGCGATGGCTGGCGCCTGACCGGCTGCGAGCTCGTGGTCACCTTAGAGCCCTGCGCCATGTGCGCCGGCGCCCTGCAATCCGCCCGGGTGAGCTCGCTGGTTTTTGGCGCCTTTGAACCGAAGACGGGTGCGTGCGGCTCGCTTATCGATGTCCTGCGCGCCCCCACCGCGCCCTTTACCCCTCAGGTCCGCGGTGGCGTCCTCGAAAAAGACTGCGTGGCGTTGCTGGAAAAATTTTTCACCACACTGCGCGAAAAGTGAGTATAGTTGCAGTCACACAGTATCCGACTCATTTAAGGAGAGAGAAAATGGGCGATTTGGAAAACAAGAAGGACGACCTCGCAGGCAAGGCAAAGGAAGCTTTCGGCGAGGCAACCGGTAACGAAGACGTAGCCAACGAAGGCAAGGCCGACCAGGTCGCCTCCGAGGCTAAGGACAAGCTGTCCGATGCTGCTGACAGCATCAAGGACAAGGCCAACGACATCATCGGTGGCCTGAAGAAGGACTAATTTTATAGTCCCTTCATAGCGAAATCGCTGCGCTGGCTTAATGCTGGCGCGGCGATTTTGTTGCATCGGGGGTCCTCCCGTAATCTGGAACGCGGTGGCGTGTCCGAGCGGCCGAAGGTGATCGCCTCGAAAGCGATTGTTGGGTAACCCCCAACCGCGGGTTCAAATCCCGCCGCCACCGCGCAAGGCCCCGACCTGTTAATGCAGGTCGGGGCCTATTTTTGTTTTCTCCAACGGGGTGGCTTTGGGCTTTGGGTTGGCTTAAGCGTCGTGCTTTGCGCGCGCAGCCCGCGTGCGGCGGCGCTGTAGGGTGGGGAGGAACCACGTCACGACGGCAGCGATGACGGCCATGGCGCCCGCGCTCCACGCGAGGTATTTCACGGGGGTGAACCACCACGCCAGGGCAGCGATTACTGCGATGACGATCCATACGGCGGGCACGAGGAGGCTGGGTTGTTCGGCCCACGGTTCCCGGGGGAATCGGCTGCGCGCCTCCGCACGGATGCGGCGCGGCGTTTTACGTGCAAGTGCCAAGGAACAGGCGACCACAAAGGCCAAGCCAATACCGGCAATGAGCAGGCTGCCGCTTACGCCGCCGAACATAAATACGCCGACGGAAAGCGCTAAGGATAAGCGTTCACCGATCGTGAGTGGGAAGTTCTGTGTGGGATCGACATCTGGATAGATGCTGTTGAAGATGTCTTTACGGGGGTCGTTGTGCATTTTTGTTTCTTATAGGGGGGTGGTTTATTGACAATCAATAGAAGTTAGGTCAGGATACACTTACTTCAATTAGGCAAGCTTAGCCTATATCATTTTTAGGCACGAAAACAAGGTTCTCAACATGATTGGAAAACTGTGGAAGTCGGCGTTCGGCATCATCGTCGCTGCTTTCCTCGTCGCGGCATTCGCCCCACTTTTGTCTTCTGCCCCGGTTGCCCACGCAGATGAATCCTGCACATGGAAATGGGGCATCAAGCAGTCATTCCGCAGCTACGTCAAAGGCAATATCGCCCACGGTGGATGGGGTGCCAACGGCATTGGCTTCACGGGCGACGAACGGGGCGATGGTGCGTTCGTCTTTACTGCAGGAAAGCCCGATGCGTCTGGTGGGAACGTCACGATTCCGTTCAATGGAACGCTGAGCTTTACCGGCCACGATGGAGTCTTGGACATGACAATGTCGGACTTCAAGGTCAAGGCCTCTGGTAAGCAGGCGCAGATTTCCGTGGACTACGTCTCCTATGAAATGAACCGCCAAGAACTCAGCCGCGGTAAAAAGATCCAAGGCAATGATGAGGTAATCGCCACCATTAATCTGGCCAACCCCGTCAAAGATGGTGCCGGAAAGGTTGATTTGTCTGGATCTACCACTCTGACCTCTGGCGGGGCCAAGTTTTTCACCGGTTTCTACCAGCCAGGTGAAGCCTTAGATCCGTCCTCTGGCGGCATTGCGCTTGATGGCTCGTGTTCCGAATCTGGTTCCGGATCTGGCTCCGGTTCCGGTGAGAAGCGTCCCTTGACGTCCATTACGGGTTCCTTCACGGGCTTTAACAAGGAAGCCATGGACATCCTGTCTGAAACCAATGACACGATGAACGGGATTACTACGTTCATGGGCAATACCCAGGCGTTCCTGGATGAGTTGGAGTCTTTCAACGATCGGGGCGGATCGAACTCGAATTCGGATGGTTCTGCTTCGGGTACGTCGAACTCCACTGGAGGAAACTCGGCTTCTACTAACTCTGCAGCGGGAAATTCATCACCGAGTAACTCTGGTTCGGGCGGAGGCGGCGGTGCCTCAGGAACTGGCAAAGCAGCGGGATCTGGTCCTTCGCACTCTGGAACTGCGAATTCCGGTGCCCCGGGCTCAGGTAATTCAGGTGCGGAAGCATCTGGCGGGGGCGATGCTGTCTGTGAGGCCACTGGGGTTACGCAAGCCACTGCTCAGTGGGGGTTAAAGAAATCCTTCCAGTCCTATATCACCGGATC
Organism: Corynebacterium sp. MSK310; assembly: GCF_030227355.1. Classification (NCBI taxonomy): domain Bacteria; kingdom Bacillati; phylum Actinomycetota; class Actinomycetes; order Mycobacteriales; family Corynebacteriaceae; genus Corynebacterium; species Corynebacterium sp. MSK310. Next base: position 16,742 of record NZ_JASPFZ010000017.1, on the reverse strand, counting down.
CATTGCCCAAGGCCGATGGGATCTCTCTGGTGTTGGCTATGACAATGGACGTTTCCAATTCACGGGTAACTCCGGTGCCGTAAAAGATGGCGCGGGCTCCGTGCAATATGGCGGAAGCATGCAGTTCACCGGGCACCACGGCAAGCTGGACCTCAACATCGCCAATCTGGAAATCACCTTCAACGGCAATTCTGGCGAGCTTATCGCTGACGTGCGCTCTTCCAATATGGAAGGCAAGAAGAAAGACTTTGGGCGCACTGTTATTGGCACCTTGAGTTTTAATTCCCTCGACGTCGGCACGGACGAAGTGTCCGGTGAAGCTGCGGTATCGCTTTCTGAGGCCGGTTCCCAGGCACTCGCTGAGTTCTATGAACCAGGCACCCAGTTGGATCCGCTGAGCTTCCACGCCACCTTGGGCGGAAGCGCTGATTGCGGCGCCGTATCCGGTGGCGGCAGTTCTAGCTCAGGTTCCGGATCCGACGGATCAGGCGCGGGCGGAAACGGAAAGGGTAGCTCTGGTTCCAAAGGCGGCGCGCATGCCGCAGCCGGGGACTCAGCGCTAGCCGGTGACTCGGGGCAGGGATACGAGGACGGATCGAACAAATTCAAGGTCAAGTCCGCGACGTCTCTCGGCGGGGGCCTAGATAACCCGACCACCTATCTACTGCTCTTCATCGTCGGATTGATCATCGCCGGTGGCTCCACCAGTCGGCTTGTCATGAACAACTCTTAGAAAGATTGCCGTGAAACTCGTTCTTCGTTTCCTCGTGCCATTCCTGTGCATCTTCAGCCTTACCGCGTGCGGTGTGCAGGGAAGCTATACCGATCAGCTACCGGATCCCGCCGATCTCTCGGACCCCAGATCCTTTGAAGGTGTCAGCGATGTCAAGGATTTTGACGATATCGAGCCGGTTACTGATAAGGCAGAGCCGGCGCTTCCGGTGGAGCTTACCGATGCCGATGGTAATGACGTCACTGTCACCGATGCCTCCCGCATCCTCGCGTTGGATATCTATGGCACCTATACCAAGACTCTTAGCGGCTTGGGGCTTGCGGATAATATCGTCGGCCGCACAGTTTCTTCTACCGAGCCCAACCTGGCGGATCTCCCGGTGGTGACCGAAGGCGGCCACAATATCAACGTGGAGGCGGTGCTGGAGCTGCAGCCGACGCTCGTCATTGTGGATCACTCCATTGGCCCGCGCGATGCCATCGATCAAATCCGGGCGGCGGGTGTCACCACCGTGGTGATGGAACCTGAGCGCACCATCGATTCGGTGGGCGAGGACATCACCACGCTTGGCGATGCCCTCGGCTTGCCCGACGAAGCACGCGAGCTAGCCGAACGATCTACCAAGGAAATCGACGAGGCAAAGGGAGCCATCAAAGAGTTGGTTCCCGATGATCCGATGCGCGTGGCGTTTCTCTATGCGCGCGGAAACGGCGGCGTTTTCTTCATCATGGGTGACGGTACCGGTGCGCAAGACCTGATTGAAGGCATCGGCGGCGTGGATCTGGCTGCAGAAAACAACCTTTCCCATGCAGAACCTGCTAATGCTGAGGCGCTGGCGCGCATCAATCCAGAGGTGATCATCATGATGACTAATGGCCTGGAATCCACCGGCGGCATTGACGGCTTGCTGGAGCGGCCCGGCGTTGCTCAGACCACCGCCGGCCAGAAGAAGCGCATCGTGACTATCCCGGACGGCCAATCGTTGGCATTTGGTCCCATGACAGGGCAAACGCTGGTGAAGCTAGCAAAGGCTGTGTATGACCCGGACAATGAGTAAGGGCACGGACACCTTCGCGCGCCGCCGCACGCAGCGCACTTGGGTATTCGTACTCCTGGGGATTCTCACCGTGCTCGCGGCGCTCATCTCCGTCGTGCTGGGGCAATACTATGTACCGCTGTCTGATCTCTTCCCCATTTTGGCAGCTGGCCACGGGGAGGATTCCTTGACCGCAAGCGTGGTGTGGGACATTCGCCTACCGCGTTTGGTCTTGGGGCTCGTGGTGGGTGCGGCCTTGGGCGTGGCCGGCACGCTGATGCAGGCGGTGTTCGCCAACCCCCTGGCAGAACCCTCCATTATCGGCGTTACCTCCGGTGCGGGCGTTGGTGCGGCCGTAGTCATCGTCTTTAATATCGAATTCTTCGGTACCTTTACCGTTCCCGCCGCAGCCTTCCTTACCGCGCTGCTGGTTACCTTCATTATCTATCAGCTTGCGCGCCACAACGGAAGGGTTGCCGTGGTGCACCTGATTCTCACCGGCATCGCCATCAATGCGGTATGCAACGCCATCATCTCTTTCATGGTGTACTTGGCGCCGACCGCCAACCGCGAAGCGATCATTTTCTGGCAGATGGGCTCCCTCAACGGCTCGCAGTGGAAACACGTCTGGGCGGTACTGCCCATCGTGGTGGTTGGCCTCGCAGTGGCCTTGCGCCTGGGCAAGCAGTTGGACGTCCTCGCGCTCGGCGAGCGCGCCGCCGCACATACCGGCGTGAACGTGCCGTGGCTGCGCATCGTGGCGATCGTGGCATCGGCAGTGTTGACCGCCGCGGCCGTTTCCTTCGCCGGCCTCATTGGCTTTGTAGGACTTATCGTTCCCCACCTGCTGCGCAGCGTCGTCGGACCAGAAAACCGCATCCTGCTGCCGGCTTCCGCCCTTGGCGGCGCTGTACTCATTGGTTTCGCCGACGTGGCAGCGCGCACGATGATTTCTTTTGCGGATCTTCCCATCGGCATTTTCACCGCCCTGGTGGGTGGGCCAACGTTCTTCATCTTGCTGCGCCGCATGATGCGCAAAGGAGTGCACTGATGATAAACGCTAAAGACTTAACCGTTCGCGTGGGGGAGCACACCCTCGTGGACCAGGTGTCCTTCACTGCTCAAGCGGGCGAAGTTACAGGACTTATCGGTCCGAACGGCGCCGGAAAATCCACCGTCCTAGCTGCCGTGGCTGGAGATATCGACTATTCCGGTGAGATCACCGTGGGTGGGTTATCGCCCAAGGCGCCAGCGCGAGAGCTCGCGCGCACGCGTGCGGTGATGCTCCAAGACGTCTCGGTGTCCTTCGAATTCCTTGTCCGCGATGTCGTTGCGATGGGGCGCCGCCCGTGGGAAGGAACTGCCTACGCAGATCTCGACGATGACTTTATTGACGCCGCCCTCGATGCCGCCGGCGTCGCGCACCTAGCGGGCCGAGACATCAGCACGTTGTCTGGTGGTGAGCGCGCCCGCGCGGCCTTCGCACGGGTGCTTGCCCAAAATACCCCGGTGATCTTGCTGGATGAGCCAACGGCCGCGCTGGATATCCGGCACCAAGAACAACTGTTGGGCTCAGTAAAAGCCCTTGCCCGCGAGGCAGGCGTCGCCGTCCTCGTGGTGCTGCATGACCTCAACGCGGCAGCAGCATATTGCGATCATCTCGTATGCCTGTCGTGCGGGGGAGTAGCAGCCCAAGGGCGCGTAGATGAGGTCTTTACCAGTCCAACATTGTCTCAAGTGTATGGCTGGCCGATATCCGTCGATGGGCTGCAGGTACATCCACAGCGTGCCACGCCCACCATCAACCCACTCTTCTCACATAAATTGGAGGATTTCCATGTTTAAGAAAGTAGTGGTCACCGCTCTCGCGGCGACCGCGCTCACCGTGCCACACGCTTCTGCGGAAGAAACTTGCACCATCGAATCCGGTTCCTTGAACTGGGGAATTAAGCACTCGTGGCGTTCCTACCTCAAAAGCGGTTTTGCTGCTGGTGATTGGTCCACTAGTGGCCCAGTGACGCAAACCGGTGATCCTAAGGGGAAGGATTTCTCTTTCGGCTTCGAGGTCGATCCTGCAACCTCTACGGTAACGGTAGATGAGGAGGGCAATGTGGTGTCGTCCAATATCGAGAGCAAAGACTCCTCGATAACGTTCACCGGTCACCACGGAGCTCTGCATTCCACGGTAGTGGCACCTTTCATCAAGACCTCCGGTAATGAAGCCCAGCTCGGTTCCGGCTACGAGGTCTATCACGTAGAGGGTAAGAATATGCTTCAATACACCGTGGACGACCACATCGACGCTAATAAGCGCACTGGGGATGGGATCTTTGGCCACGGCACGGCGCGATGGACCAAGGAGGGAGACACGCTGACCCTTTCTGCCAGCGATGTGCGGTACAAGGAGCAGCAGGGGACAAAAGATGGAAAAATCGAGGGCGTAGACCAACTTTTCATGGGCATGTATAGCTCAGAGAACAAGCCTGAGCTTGATGATGCCCACCTAACCCTCAAGGTTTCTCCTGGTTGCGGCCAAAAGAAGGATGAAATGCCGCAGAACGAACCTGCTCCGCAGCCGCCGGTAGCTGCGCCGGAAAAGGAAGAGCAGCCACAAAGTCAGCCACCGAAGGACAATCCAGCTCCGCAGCCACCAGCGACCTCACAGACCCCGGCACCGCCGAAGAAGCCGGAGACTCCAAAGAGCCCTGAGACTTCGGAGTCTAAGAAGCCGGGAACTGATAAGCCAGAGAAGGACACTCCCTCCGGTTCTAGTTTCGCCAAGGTGTGGAACTACATCTTGGGCGTGGCAACCATTGGCAGCATGTTTGCCATTCTTGGGCAGGCGTTTATGAAGTCGGGCGCCCTTGAGAGCGTGCGTGCTCTACTCCACCGATAACAAGCTGCTGATCCGATAATAGGGGGTCAGCGGCGCGGGCGGTGTCGGCAGCCGCATCCCGAAGCCGCGCGCACCGCAGGCGGTGGGGTAGGGAGTTAGTTCTTTTGGTTGATTTCTTCCCACAAGCCTTGTAAATAAGGATTGCCTAACCTTAAATTTATATTTGGACATTAGGTAAGCATTACTTTGGAGGAAGTCAGTGACTGTGACGCTCAAGAAACCATTATCCGTCGCATTGCGTGAGGAGACCGCCCACGCCCATGAGAATGCGGAGGGTTCGGCGTTTATGCAGCGGCTCATGTCGGGCCAGCTGAGCGCTGAGGCCGCCGCCGATTTAAGCGGTCAGCTGTGGTTTGTCTATGAGTCTCTGGAGCGTGCAGTCCGCAGTGTGGCGCATACTCCAATCGCCGGTGCGGTGGCCGATCCACGCCTTGAGCGGCGCTTTGCTCTGGAGGCGGATCTGGCGGAGCTCGTCGGCGGCGACTGGCGTGAAAAGATCCGGATCCTGCCGGCGACAGCATCCTACGTTGCCCGCCTAGAAGGGGTATCCGGCAGCGCGGTAGAAGTGGTGGCCCATCACTATGTCCGGTATCTCGGTGACGTCTCCGGCGGTCAGGTGATTGCCGCGCGCCTCGGCACCCTCTATGACATCGAACCGGATGCGCTGAACTTTTATGACTTCAGTGCCATCGGCAAGATTCCGCCGTACCGCAAGGGCTACCGCGAACGCCTAGACGGCCTCATGCTGACTGCGGAGCAGCGCGAGGCTTTGCTCTCAGAGGCGCAGCGCGCATTTGCTTTCAACTCGGGGATCTTCACCGAGCTTGATAAGCGCCACTGATTTACTTTTTCTAATTTTCCAAATAAGGTAAGGCTCGCCTAATATTTTAGGCAAAGCTTCACCACTGCTTTCAAGAGGAGAAATTCATGAAAACAACATCCGTCATCGCCGTTGGAGCGGTTGCACTTGGCGCCGTCAGCGCCCCAGTAGCCTCTGCCGATGAGGCTCCAGCCGATGTCCCCGCCGTGGAATCCGGCCAATTGAACTGGCCCATCAAGGAATCCTTCATTCACCACGTGGAGACCAACCCGCTTGCCAAAGGTATCATCAATACCACCGAAGGCGCGGAGAAGGTAGGAAAGGACTTCACCTTCCCGGTCGATGCGGCCCACACCACGCTGGATGCTGAGGGAAACGGCACTATTGACACTCAGGGATCCGTGCAGATTCAAGGCTATCCAGGCCTCGGCCCTAATGGTTCCTACGGCGTCGATCTCACGTTCTCGGATATCAAGGTAGAAGTAGCAGGACAAAACGCCACCATCACCGCGGATTATAAACTTACGGGCGCCTCGGGCCCGCTTAAGAACAAGCCGGTTGAATTGTCTGGCGATGACGCCGCAATCTCTACCTTCACGCTTACTGAGTCCTTGGTACCGGAAACCGGCAAGACCTATGCCACAACTGATGCCCCCACCTCGCTGACCCAGACGGGCTCCGACATCTTCTTGGGCAAGTACCCAGTGGGGCAGCCGCTTGACGATGCCAACTCGGATCTCACCGTGGCATTCGACGGTGCCTCCGAAAACGCTAAACCATCTGACCAGGTAACCCCAGAAAAGAAGCCTTCGGGCGACAACGCTGCAGCCGATGGTTCTTCTTTCCACGGTTCTTCGTTCGGCACACTAGGCGAGACCATCGCTGCTGTTATCGAGCGGGTAAAGAAAATTAGCGCCTTCTTCTCTGACCTCGTTCTTCCTGGTCTGAGCTTGTCGAAGTTCGTTTAAACAGCGAGCGCTCTCTCGCGGCTGCATTGTCTACGCCGCTCCGCCGTGGCCACCCGATCTAGTCCTTGACTGCATCGAATGGCCACGGTTCTTTTTGGCCCGCCGCCTTGGCATCGTCTGTGAATACGGGCTGCCCGGCGGCTAAGTAATAGGGAATAAGGGGCACGGCAACTACACTAGGGCGAAGTTAAATCCGTCCGACTACGCGAATGCGAAGGTACATTTCCCGTGGCTAAACTCCTCTACCGGCTCGGGCGCTGGTCATTCCTCAATAAATGGAAGGTCATCGTCACCTGGGTGGTCCTACTGGCCGCCGCCGGCGGCGCTACCGCCTTGTTGATGAAACCGATGACGAGCGAGTTCGCTATCAAAGGCACCCCGTCCATCGATGCCACTTACAAGACGATGGACCTTTTCCCGGAAGGCGGAAACCCCGCCAACTCCCCATCGGTGAACTTGGTCTTCCAAGCCCCGGAGGGCCAAAAGCTCTCGGATCCCGCCAATGAAAAGGCCATCAACGCGGTCATTTCCCACCTCGAGGACAACCTGGAGATGGGCGATACCATGCGCTTTGGCAACCCGCTTGAGGTCTCGCCGCGGCTGCAGGACGAGGTCGTCCACCAGTTCACGGAGATGGGGCTGCCGGAATCATCCGCGCGTGCCGATGCCGATAACCTCGCCATGGTCAATGAGGATGAGACCATTGCCTATACCACCTTCGATTTTGATGCCGAATCGCCCTATAGCGTGGATCAGGCCGATAAGGACATCGTGACGGAAGCGATGGACATCGGCAGGCAGCAGGGGCTTACCGTCGAGGCCGGCGGCGCCGGGTTTGGCGATGAGATTCGGGTTAACTCCACTTCCGAGATCATCGGTCTTGGCGTGGCCTTCCTCGTCCTCATCTTTACCTTTGGCTCCCTGGTCGCTTCTGGAATGCCGCTGATTTCCGCCGTCATCGGGGTCGGCCTGGGTGCATGCGGCATGCTGATTACCACGCACTGGATAGAGCTCAACAACATGACGCCGGTGCTGGCCATCATGATTGGCCTGGCGGTGGGCATCGACTATGCGCTGTTTATCTTGTCCCGCTACCGCGCCGAGCGCGCCCGCATGTCCGCCCCAGAAGCAGCCGGTATGGCGGCAGGAACGGCGGGCTCTTCCGTGGTCTTCGCCGGAACCACCGTCTTTACCGCGCTTTTTGCCCTGCTCATTGCACGCATCGAATTCCTCACCGCCATGGGGCTTTCCGCCGCCGCAACCGTGGCCATCGCCGTCCTCGTCTCCCTCACGCTCATCCCCGCGATGCTCGGGCTTTTGGGGGACAAGGCGTTTAGCGGCCGCATCCCCGGCGTGGCCGGCAACCCTTCCCACAAGGGAAAGGTGCGCCGCGGCCCAACCATGGGCCATCGCTGGGTACGACTGGTACAAAAGGTGCCCGGCTTGGCGATGGCCCTCGTCGTCCTCTCCCTCGGCGCCATGACCGCCCCCGTGCTCCACATGGAGCTGGCGCTGCCTGCCGATACCACCTCGAATCCCGATACCACCCAGCGCAAGGCTGCCGACCTGATGGCCGAGGGCTTCGGCCCCGGCGTCAACGGGCCGTTCCTCGCGGTTGTCGATGCCCACACCATCAACGCCGATTCCGCCGCACTCGCCCCATTGGTGGCGGCTCAAGGCGGAGAAGCCGAACCCGAAGAAGGCGCCGGCGAGCCACCCGCCGATAATCCGGAGGATCATGCGCCTGACAACGCGCCTGAGCCCGCGCCCGACGAGGCGCCCGATCAGCCGGCGGACCTGCCAGCCGACCAGCCCGGTGATCACCCCGCAGAACACCCTGTTGACCAGCCTGGCGACCAGCCAGCGGAACACCCCGCGGATCAGCCCGGCGAACAGCCAGCGGAGCCGGAAATCGCCCCCGTCGCAGAGGTCGAGGACAAGGAAGACGCCGCCGCGCCGACCAGCGCCGAAGACAAGGCAGCGCTGGCGTCCTTCCTCTACACCGCGGATCAGCTGAAGACGCTCGGCGGGGTAAAGCACGCACAAATCGTTGCACTCAGCGAGGACCAGCGCGCGGCACAAATCATGGTGACCCCGGAAACCTCGCCAACGGAAGCCGCAACCATTAATGTCGCGCACGCGCTGCGCTCTGCCACCAAGGAGATCGAAGGCACCACCGGCACCGAGATCGGCCTGACGGGCTTGACTGCCGTGCAGTTGGACATTACCGAGCGCCTGCGCGATGCGATGGCGCCTTACTTGAGCATTGTTGTGGGGCTGGCAATCGTGCTGCTGCTCGTCGTCTTCCGCTCCATCTTGGTGCCGCTGGTAGCGGGCCTCGGCTTCCTGCTTTCGGTCGGCGGCGCCTTTGGACTCACGGTGCTGGTATGGCAAGACGGCCTGTGGGGCCTCGTCCCAGGCCCCGGCCCGCTGCTATCGTTCATGCCGATCTTCCTCATCGGCGTGACCTTCGGCCTGGCCATGGACTATCAGGTATTCCTGGTCACCCGCATGCGCGAGCACATCGCGCGGCATCCGAAGGGCACGGCGGGGCCCTATAGCGCTGTCGATGAGGCCACCATCACCGGCTTTACCCAGGGCGCGCGCGTGGTGACGGCCGCCGCCATCATCATGATTTCGGTCTTCGTGGCCTTTATCAACCAGCCGCTGCCGTTCATCCAGATCTTCGGCTTTGCCTTGGCAGCGGGCGTGCTTTTCGATGCCTTCTTTGTCCGCATGACCCTCGTCCCCGCCTCCATGTTCCTCATGGGCCGTGCTACGTGGTGGATGCCCAAGTGGCTGGATAAGATCCTGCCCACCGTAGACATCGAAGGCACCGCGCTTGAGGAAGAATGGGAAGCACAACACGCGGATGACGGCCAGAAGACCAGGGAAGAAGAGGAAAATAAGGAATGAAGGACTTAAGTTTCGACATCGATAAGCGCCTGCCCGAAGGCCCCGGCAAGCATGGCCGCAGCGGTATTATCCACACCCCGCACGGAGATATCGCCACCCCGGCGTTTATCCCAGTGGCGACCAAGGCCACGGTGAAGACGTTGACGCCGGAGCAGATTCGCGCCACCGGAACGCAGGCGATTTTGTCCAATGCCTATCACCTCTACCTGCAGCCGGGCCATGACATCGTGGATGAGGCCGGCGGCGTGGCGAAATTCGAGAACTGGCACGGGCCGACCTACACCGATTCCGGCGGATTCCAGGTGATGTCTTTGGGCGTGGGCTTTAAAAAGGTCATCGCCATGGACTTGGCGGATCTCACCGAGAAGGATATTCGCGCCGCGAAAAGGGAGCGCATGGCCAAGGTAGATGAGGACGGCGTGGATTTCCGTTCGATTATCGATGGCTCCAAGCACCGCTTTACGCCCGAAAAGTCCATGCAGATTCAGCATGGGCTGGGCGCGGATATCATGTTCGCCTTTGACGAGCTGACCACGCTCATTGATTCGCGCACCTACCAGGAAGAATCCGTGGCCCGCACGCACCGGTGGGCGCAGCGGTGCCTAGAGGAACATGACCGGCTTACCCGCGAGCGCTACCACCGCCCGAAGCAATCACTGTGGGGCGTGGTGCAGGGCGCCCAATACGAGGACTTACGCCGCCAGGCCACCCGCGGGCTGTTGGACCTGGACCGCGCCGCGCGGGAGAAGGGTCAGCGCGGTTTCGGCGGCTTCGGCATCGGCGGCGCGCTGGAAAAGCAGAACCTGGGCACCATCGTGGGCTGGGTCTGCGACGAACTACCGGACGATAAACCGCGCCACCTGCTCGGCATCTCCGAGCCCGATGACATCTTTACCGCGGTCGAGGCCGGCGCCGATACCTTCGATTGCGTCGCGCCAACCCGCCTAGCCCGCCGCGGCGGCGTCTACACGCTCGATGGCCGCCTCAACCTCACCAATGCGCGGTTCAAGCGGGACTTTAAGGGTGTAGACGAGGAGTTCGGCGGCTACGTCACGGAGAATTACTCGCGCGCCTACCTGCACCACCTGCTCAAGGCGAAGGAATTTTTGGCCGGCACGCTGTGCACTATCCACAACGTGGAATTCATGGTGCGGTTAGTGGACAATATCCGCGCCGCCATCAACGGCGGCTACTACGAGGACTACCGCGATGAATTCTTGGGCCGCTACTACGCGGCGTCGAAGGCGCGGTAATCTTCGCGCTTTTTCACCAGCTTGATAACAGTGGAGGTTATGGGCAAGAGGACGACCTCAATCAGCGTCTTCCACACAAAGCCCACCACCACGTAGTTGATGAACCCGCTCGTGGTGTCGATGCCGATGACGGGCGCGGCGATGGCGCAAAACAGCAAGGTATCGCCAAACTCGCCCACCACGGTGGAGGCGATCAGCCGGGAGAAAAGGCCCTTTTCGCCGCTGCGCTTCTTCATTGCGGTCAGCGTCCACGCGTTGAGCAGCTGGCCCACCAGGTAGCCGGCCAGGGAGGCCAAAACGATGCGCGGCACCAGGCCCAGCGTGGCGGCGAAGGCCTCCTGGCCCTCATAGAAATCCGCCGCGGGCAGCCAGATGGCGATGTAGAAACACACTACGGCGAGCAGTGCCATTGCAAAGCCGATGTAGATGGCGCGCCGGGTGGACTTGAAGCCGTAGCACTCGGATAAAACGTCGCCGACGATATAGGCCAGCGGGAAGAGGAAGAAGGCGCCATCGGTCACGAGCGGTCCGAGCTGGACGCCCTTGGTGGCGTTGATATTAGAAATCAAAAACGTCACGACGAAAATCGTGACGAGCCAGGGGTAGAGAGTGGAATGAACGGGGATAAAGCGCACTTGAGAGGAGGGGGATTTTTCCATGCCCACCATTGTGCCAAACCGTATGCTGGGAATATGAATTCCGCGACCACCGGGGCGGGCCGCTACGCCCCGAGCCCTTCCGGCGATCTGCACTTTGGCAACCTGCGCACGGCGCTTCTCGCGTGGCTCTACGCGCGCTCGACGGGGCGCAGGTTTGTGGTGCGGGTGGAGGACATCGATAAGCAGCGCTCCTCCCGCGCGGCCGCCGTGCGCCAGCTCGCGGACCTTGCGGCCCTGGGGCTGGAGTGGGATGGCGAGGTCATCTACCAGCAGGATCGCGATGCCGCCTATGCCGCGGCGCTCCAGAAGCTGCCGGTCTACGAGTGCTACTGCTCGCGCAAGGATATCCGCGAAGCCTCCCGCGCCCCGCACGCCATTCCGGGCCAGTACCCGGGCACCTGCCGTGGGCTTTCCGATGCCCAACGTGCCACCAAACGCGCCCAGCTCGCCGCCGATAACCGCCAGCCGGCGCTGCGCCTGCGCGCCGATGTCTCCAGCTTCACCATCCACGACGCCCTGCACGGCGAGTACACCGGTGACGTCGATGATTTTATCCTGCGCCGCGGCGGGCAGGACGGCGGCTGGGCCTATAACCTGGCGGTGGTCGTTGATGATGCCTACCAGGGTATCGACCAGGTGGTCCGCGGCGACTATCTCTTATCCTCCGCCCCACGCCAGGCCTACCTGGCCTCCTTATTGGGGATTGCACCGCCGAGCTACGTGCACGTGCCGCTGGTCCTGAATACCGCGGGCAAGCGCCTGGCCAAGCGCGATGGCGCGGTGACGATGCGGGATATGGGGGAGCCGAGGGGCATCGTCAAGCAGCTGGCGCAGTCTTTGGGCTATGAGGCGGAGACCGCCGCCGAGCTCCTCGCGCAATTCCGGCCGGAGGAATTGAGCCGCGAGCCGTATATTTGGCGCGCGTAATACTATCGAGCCCATGGAAGTTTTACTGGTTCTCATCGGGCTCATGCTGCTGACCGTCTTCGTCGTTGCGATCGGCGATAGGGTCGGGCTGCCCTGGCCCGCGCTGCTGACGATTATTACCGCCTGCGCCGTTTTCGTGCCGGGGCTGCCGCAATTCGACATCCCCACCGAGCTCATCCTTCCCATCTTCTTGCCGCCGCTGCTGTGGGCGCTGGCGCGGCGCACGTCCTGGGGTGTGATTCGCGGGCAGTGGGTGACCATCCTGAGCCTGTCCGTGCTCCTCGTTGTTGCCACCACCCTCGCCGTGGGTGCAACCGCCTACGCCTTCCTGCCGGGGATTAGCATCGCCGCCGCCATCCTCATCGGCGCGGCCATCGCCCCGCCGGACCCCGTGGCCGTGGATGCGGTGGCCGAGCCCGCCGGCATCCCGCGCCGCATCATCACCACCTTACAAACGGAGGGGCTGTTTAATGATGCCGCCTCCATCGTCGCCTTCCACCTCGCGCTCGCCGCCGTGACCCAGGGCGGCGATATCTCCTTTGGTAGCGGCGTGCTGAGCTTCCTTTATTCGTCCGTTGTCGCGCTTGCCATTGGTTGGCTCATCGGGCGGCTGACGGCGCTGTTTATTACCCGCGTCCACGATGTGGTCGCGCGCAACGCCCTGACCTGGGTGGTTCCTTTCGCCACCTTCCTCGTGGCCGAGGAATTAAAAGCCTCCGGTGTTATCGCCGTGGTCATCGCCGCCGTCGAGCTCAACTCGCGCGCTGATATCCAGGCCGAGGACCGGCTTTCCGGCCAGTCATTCTGGGAGACCATGGAGCTGCTGTTTACCGGCGTCGCGTTCGGCCTTATCGGGTTGACTGTTAATACGGCCATCGCGGAGGTCGGCTCGGATTTGTGGCACTCGGTCATGGTTGGCGTAATCCTCTCGCTGGTGGCCTTCGTGGTGCGTTTTGTGTGGATGTTCTTCTACTACCGCCTCAACGTCTCGCGCGGGCGCCCGCACGTTGCTCCGCTGCGGATGCAGGAGGTATTGCTGATGACCTGGTCCGGCATGCGCGGCCTGGTGACCTTGGCGCTGGTTCTATCCATTCCCACCGGCGTCTTCGCCTTCCACCACGAGCTGGCCGTTATCGCCCTGACCGTCCTGTTGGTCACCATGGTGCTGCCCGGCCTGCTGCTGCCGTGGCTGATGAGGCAGCTCGATCTCACTGAGGCCTCGCAGGCCGCCAACGATAAGATGCGCGCCGCGGTGGTCTCGCGGGCGCGCGCCGCCAGCATCGATGCGCTATCGCAATTCCGCCCCGAAGACGATGCCACCGGCGAGGCCGAAACGGTCGATCCGGAAATTTCCGCCAACGTCATCCAGTGGTTCGAGGACCGCCTGGGTGATGGCGAAAACCCCGCCGAGAATAACGACGAGCGCAAGCAGCGCGCCGAGGAGGCCCGCCGCGTCGCGCTGGAGGCCCGGCGCACCGCGCTTAACGCCGCGCAGAGCGAGCTCCTAGTCCTGCGCAAGGATCGGGCCTTCAATCCGGCCATCGTGGATGAGATACTGGAAGAGATCGACCGCATGGTCATCGGCACTAAGCACCGGGAGATTTAGCCCATGGATCCACAACACTATGCCGAGCTCGAGGACGCGATGGACTACCTCTACGATTTCCTCGACGAGGACTTGGCGGACCGCGTGCGCGCCGAGCGCGAGTTCGTTCCGGCGGGCTTAGAAAGCTTGCTTGCCGATGACTCCCTCGACGACTACGCCTGGCTCTGGATCAAGGATCCCGGGCCGAATGGCTTCCGGCAGTACCTGCGCGATGGCGGTTATTCCGAGGCCGAGGTGCGCCAGACCTTCGCGTGGGCGCGCAGCGAGTGGGGCATGAATACCCCACCGCATATCGCGTGGCTTAAAGAGGACGGCTACGAGCCGCCGCGCATCGATTAGGCCAGGCGGTACGGCCCCGCCTTGCGCACCGCCGCATCAATGACCTCCGGATCTACTGTGACGGACTCAGCGTGCTTGATGACGACATCCGCGGTGGCATCCCCGGTCATCTCGAAGGTGGCTTGGCCCATTCCCGTATCAGCAAAGATACCGTAGAGCTTTTGCAGACACTTGCGCACGTCATTGTCATTGCGGATGCCATCGATGGCGATGCGGGTTTCGGTGACAGAAGATTTATCAGTCATAGAAACAGATTCTAATCCTTCGGTGCTAGATGCGGCCGTTGAAGGCTTGGAGCGCGGAATCCTCGCGGGTGCCGCCGCGGCCATCGCCGTAGTCGGCGTAATCACCAATCCAGGCAATCCGCGATACCCACTTCACTGCCTTATACCCGTGGTTCGATTCCACGCGGGCGCGCACTGGGGCGCCCAAGTGTAGATCGATGTCCTGGTCATTGCGCGAAATCGCCAAAATTGACTGATCCTCCATGGCGGTCTCGATATCGAAGGCCGCGTAGAAAGGCTCGCGCGGGCGGTTATCGTACATCTTTTGCGCCAAGCCATAGGACTCGATGAGCACGTAGTTGGCGCCTTCGGGGCGGGGGCAGAGTAGCTCGAGGACATCGGCAAGCTTGGGCCCTCCCCACTTGGAGGTCGCAGACCATCCCTGCATGCAGGTATGCGTGGCGATGTAGGATGTCTGCGGCAGCTCCCGCAACTGCTCAAGGGTGACGGTCTTTTCGGTGCCGTTGACATCATCAGCCACGGTAATGGCGTAGTCCTCCCAGCCATTGCGCTTGTACTCGGTCCACTCCGGGGACTCCTTCTCCGTCGGCGGCAGGCCGTTGGTCCAGTGGAAGGAGGAAATGGGCATCGGCGAGTCCTTGGTTTCCTTGGGCTTGCGCGGGTGGAAGTGGTTCAGCGAAAGCTTGCGGCCGATTTCGGTGAACGAGACCAAGAAATTATGTGCCCGGACGCGGTCCGCCAAGGTCCAATAGGACAGGGCAATCCAGAAGATGATGACCGCCACGATGGTGATGACGACGGTGGTAAAGGCCTGCACATAGCGCTCGGTGGAGACGTCACCGAAGACGATGTGGACCATGTTGTACTCGCGGTGCACGAAGAAGACCAGCACCACGTGGACCAGGATGAACGCGGACATCAAGACCATGCCGATAAAGTGCAGCGACCGCGCACCTTGGTGGCCGCCCAGCATCTTTACAAACCACGGGAAGCGCACGCGGATGGCCGGCGACATCCCCAGGCCGGTCACCATCATGAAGGGCGCAACGATGAAGATGACGAAGGCGTAGGCGAGTTGCTGGAGGGCATCGTATGGCGTGAAGTGCTCGATGCCGGGCGCGCTGAGGCTGATATAGACCTTGAAGGTATCCCACGCCTCCGGGATGATGTCCCAGGAGGTGGGGATGAGGCGCTGCCACAGGCCGGTGGCAAAGAGCAGCACGACGTACACCAGGCCATTGAGGACCCACAGCATGACCGAAAGGCCGTGCCAGTGGCGGCCCAGGCCAATGTTTTCGCGGCCCGGCAGCGCCACGACCGGTGACCACGAAAGCTCGTCCATCAAAGAGGTATATACGCCCTCTTCCTTGGGCAGCTTGCGCTTGGTAAAACGCAGCCATTCGGTGCCAGGCGCGCAGTCATTGCGCCACCACAGGCGCGGCATGGAAGAAAGCATTTCCAGCCCGGAGCGCAAGAGCATGCCGATGAGTACAAAGTTGATGAGGTGCGTCGCGCGAAGCCACAAAGGAAAATCGGGGTTTTCGCCGAGAGCCAAGACATAGTCCATGGGGAGCGTCCTAGGGAGATAGTTTATGGGAAAAGGGCTATCTCTATTTTGACGGCTTTTCATGGATTAAACAAGCAGGGCGGATTCTAGGGGTCGTTGCAACGATGATGGTTATTTTGGTGTGATACTACCGGTTTGTGTCAGGGCGTTGCCGAGACAAATTCCTCTGTGCTGCACGCACGAACTTAGCGAGTATGCCGGCATCGCGGGCCAGTGGGGAAGTAGCGGGCAGTTCTGCCAGTATTGCTTGCAGGTGTTTGACTGCGCTGTTGGAGCCGTCTCGCGCGTACTCGTAGTCTCCACCGTGTCCGTGGGCTTTGATGAATAGGGCGCACAGGTGTGCGTCCTGAGCTTCATGAATAATGTCAACCATTCCCCCAGATCTCCTAGTCACCCCTTTTCCAAGTGCTTTTTATTTTTCCCGAAGCCCGCCACGCTATGACCAAGTTAACGACCTGAACGGAGGTTAGCCTCATAATCCAACCGACCCCTTTTTGTTCGGACTCCGCCTGTTTCGTGATGTTTACGTCACTACATTCAGCAGGATCGGGCTTACTACATTCAGCAGGATCGGGCTTCCCAGAGGTGAGAATTGCGATTGTGCATACAAGTCCCATAAAAAGAGGGACAAATATGGGAAACTTTGTTGTACTAGTCACCATAAACAAGCCTATGCCGACTAGCAGTAGGACCACGAAGGGGTCAAGTCCGTTTGAGTGGTGTTTCTACCTTTCGATAGAGCATGCAGTGTGATGGTGTCAGGGGCCAGCACGTGCT
>NZ_JASPFZ010000016.1:0-40176 GCF_030227355.1 Corynebacterium sp. MSK310 | reverse complement strand
AACCCTCCTGGCGCCACAGCCGGCGCACCACATCACGGCCACAGGTAAAACCAGCTGGCCTGGGCTTTCACCCAAGCACGGCGATAGCCCCAGCGTCGGTGCTCACCAGTGAAAGTGACGAGCCACCTGCGTAGAGCAGCGTACTTATCCACGCTGGGCTGCTGGTGGTGTGTGCGGGCGTTGTAGTACGCCGCTCTAGAGACCCCGACCACGCGACAGGCAAAGCGCACCGAATAGCCCACGGATACAACGTCATCGATGGCTTCATAATTTGCGTGCCGGGGAAAGAATTTTTGCCTCCGCAAGCTCCTTTAGTAGCGGTTTTTCCAACTCGGCTTCTCCGAGTAGGCGGGTAAGCTTGGCGTTTTCTTCCTGCAGTTCTTTAAAGCGGCGGGGTTTACTGCGGGACATCTCGCCGTACTGCTTGACCCAGCGACGGTAGGTTGCCTCGCTAACACCGAGGTCGCGGCAGACTTCGGCTAAGGTACTACCCGAGGCCTTCATGGATCGGGCTTTATCAAGTTTGGCCACGATCTGCTCAGGAGTGTGTTTTGAAAACTTCTTCATGATTATCAGTCTTCCTGCCCAACAAGGGGCTGTCACGGAAGACACGATCAAACCACATGGTCTATTTAATCCAGCCCAGACCAATTCAGCAGCTATCGAATAGCAATTTCTGTTCTCTTATTGGATCTGCTGGGCCTATTAGCAATGACAGCCTTTCCAGAGCCGTTGATCCTCATTTTTGGAAACCTCGTCACCGCATGCTTAAGCGGACTGTCGATTCCAGCCATTTTCACTATCGTTGACTCCCAAGTCAGTGGAAGCCAGCAAGCGAAAGCCTTCTCCCTCTTGGATACCGCGCGCCTTGGCGGCGGATTCCTTGGCTCATTGCTGGGAGGATTACTTCTTGACCAAAGGAACGTGCAGACTGCACTCTTTGTTGAAGCTTGCGCCGTGGCGGTTTCGCTACTTGTCTTTTTCTTCCTCTACAAATCCACGTCCCAGGACAATTCAGTGCAGCTAAGACTGAAAGAATCTTCACCGAGCTTTTTCCAAAAGGTACTCGAGGCTCCTTCTCTCTTATTGAAAAATAGACGTTCTCGCTCCGCACTAACCAGCATTTGGGGAGCAATCATTTGCACCTCGATTTTCAACATTGCGCTTGTCTTCTATGTGACCAGTACCCTCCAAGCGAGCGGTACGGTATATGCAATCATCGCCCAGGCTTTCATCGTGGGCCGCATCTTTGGCGCACGATTTTCAGCCCATCTCAGCGCACACAATGCCGAGAAGGCCCTGACCGGAGCCGGCTTCGCCATGGGGTGTTTTATTGCTTTACCCGGTCTAATTCCCTCCTTGTGGCTCTGTATTCCATGCTTCTTCCTTGGCGGAGTATGCAATGCCGTTCAGGTGGCTGCACTGCGAATCATCGTTGTTGGAACCGCACCTGATGAGGTTAAGCCCAAAGCCCTTTCTACGATGGGATCGACAAATAGCTCTGCGATGCTTATCGGATACATCATCGGGGCGCCTGTCGTAAGCGCCATCGGCACTTGCCGTATCCGGAATTGGAACCTCCGTGCTTACAGTGGGACCAGTCCTGAAACACCGTTTGCACTGATGCCCATGTGCGCACCTAGTTGCTGTTTTTCTTTTTCTTCGTGCGCAGCATATCCATGCTCATTACGGCGCCGATGATAGCGGCGTGCTGTTGCTCGTTGAGGTGTGGCGCGATCCGTAGAAGATACGTGTTTTTGCCCATGAAGTAGTTGCCCATGCCGGTCTATTTATTGGAGACATCGGCAAGCTGGCGATCCTGGGAGGTGATGGTGAGGTTCCAATCCCAGAAATCGCCGTGCACTTCGACGCCGGCAAAGCCCTCCATTGTTAATTCCATCTTCGTTTTGAACATGGAGAAGCGCTTGGTGATAACGGCCATGGGCTGTTCAATTCCCGGTAGGTGTACTTCGTAGGTATCCCTCAAAAAATTCGCCGGATCCGAGATCGTCATGACTGTTTGTTGGGGGTTGCCTTCGGCATCCGTGAGCGCGACCTCCAAGCTGCGGGAGGGTTTAAACACCATCTCCTTAAGGCTGGTGGATTGCACAATGGTGCCCACTGGGGTCCCGTTGACATCAGAAATCATGAATCGATCCTTGAGGAGGGACTTGGTCTGGGAAATAACCAGCTCGTTGAGCGTGAATAAGTTTTGCATCATGCCAGCCAATGTATGGCAGTGGGCGTTTTTAATCCTCCTCCCTAGGGGTGGTTTTTGCTTCTTCTTGTGCTTCGTGGGCCTCTTCGTAGGCCCGTGCGCGGTGGACGGTCATGGTTTGTGCAAAAGTCTGCACCCAATTCTTATTCTTTTCCGCCAGCGGGCCGGAGGGCTCGGTGACGGTCCAGGTGCCGTCTTCGAAGAGCCAAATAATGTCCCGGGTGTGCGGATCCATGACGTAGAAGGCCCGGCCATCGGTCTTTATGTTGTGGTGGTGCTGGCACAGGCACGCAAGGTTTGTGGGAGTCGTCGGCCCGCCATCCGCGTGGTTGATGCGGTGATCCTTTTGGCACACCGTGGCAGGACGGTTGCAGCCAGGGTAGCGGCAGGTGCCGTCGAAGCCTTCGAGGTAGGCTGCCATATCTGGCGGGGTTACGTATCCCTTAACCTCCTTATCCGGGTTCATTTCCCGGATCTTGGAGTAGGGCAGCGCGTTGGAGCGCGCTGGGTCGAGCCATCCGACGGATTCAATGAATGCGGGGGAGTTGGGGACATCGGTTGCCTTGTAGGCGTTCAGGATGACCTGGGGCGCTTCGGTATTGCCGGTGAGGAGGGAAATGGCGGCATCGGCAAGCGAGCAATCCAGCTTGAGCGCAGTCTCCTTGATGCACTTATCGACGCACGCCATCACCGAGGGATCCGCGCTCAGCGTCATCGCCGCGGTATTGTTTCCCCAATTCTCCATGGTGTAGCGCGGCTGCGTTGGCCCCTTCTTGACCGCGAGGGTGTCATCTTCGAGGTTGATGAGCTCATTAATCTTCCTTTTAATCTGCGCTTGCGTCCGCATGGCCTGGTTGGCGCGGATGGGTGTGAGGTAGGCGGTGAGCTGCTCATCGATGCGCGCGACTACCTCCGGGGTCGGGTTGCCCAGGCGGTTAAGGGATTTATTGATGGCAATGAGGCGGTCTAAATCTAAGTGATAGAGCTGGTGCTGCAGTTCTTTCAGCTGGGGCAGCTCTTCTAGGCGATACAGGGCCATCAGAATATGGCCGATTCGCCCCTGATTAACTCCGGTGGTGCGGTAGAGGGATTGAATGACTAATTCGAAATCAGAATCGAGATCGGGGATCTGCTCAGTCCAGAACTCATATTCAGTCTTTCGCATCTCAAAAGCTAAGCGTGTAGTGGGGTCTTTGGTGTTGGTCGTGGAAAAGTAGGGATCTTCCATGGCGCTTAAAACCTAAATTTGTAGTGTGAACGTGTGTACGAAACACACTATAGAACACCCGCTGGACATTCGCCTGTTTTAACGCGTTTTTGCAGGTAGAACTGCATATTTTTCCGTCAAGATAACCAGCTTAAAAAGCAAAATTATGTGCTAGTTTAAGGCAGGTATGAGTCAGGAGCAGGAAACGCAGGAAGAACCCGGCCGCGCGTGGTGGCAATGGTGGGCGCCTTTGGCGATGATCGCTGTCTTCTTGGTGCTCCCGCCGGCGATTTACCAGGCGGTTTCTGGCACGGTATTGCTCGGCCTCATGGGTGGGCTTACCGTGCTTATTGCTTTTATCGATGCCGCCACATTCCGCTACTCATGGACCATCTTCTGGGTTGCGGGCATCGCCTATTTCGCGGCCATGGCGATGTACTTCAACGAGGGGACATGGATTTACCTGCCGGTAGTGGTCCTTTTGGCGTGGGGTGCTAGCAAATTGGGCGCCAAGGTGAGGGAGCGCTGATGGAAATCTGGCGGTTGGACCACCCTGAGGCCGGCCTGCTCGAGGTTGAGCGTGGCTACGATGCCGAGTTCGCTGAGCGGGGCGAATGGCCCAAGGAGCCAAAGGAATTTACGCCGGTGCTTGGCGATGCCCCCTTTATCCGCCGCATCCAGCTCTGGCGGAAGAATCCTGCACCCCGCATGCAGATCGTGGTCGACCACGAGGTTCGCAGCCGGCACGACAAGCCGCGTGGTGGCCATTATTCATTGCAGAAGAAGCTGGAAAGCGATCTCTCATTCAGTGAGAATAATGCGCCGCGGACTAAGCCTTATTTAGATATCCAAGCCACGCCCTTTGGGGAGATACAGGATGTCTACTACCGCGATGGGGAGGAGGCCGTGGCCTTTGATCCGCCGCCGGGCTCCTTGGGTAAAAAGCGGCGCCGGGCAATGGAAGAAAGCCCCTTCAAGCGCGTGCTGTATCCACTGCTCGGTGGGCTGGGGAAGTCCGGGTGGGCCATCGCGATGATTGTTTTGGCTCCTATTATTAGCCGCATCCTCTCGCGCTTGCTGCCGGATTGGGAGCTGCCAGATGTAGATTTTCCGGAGATTTACCTACCGCTGCCGAATCTGCCGGAGCCACCGCAGATTACCTTGCCCGCGCCGCAGTTTGCGATGCACTTTGTACCGCCGGAATGGGTGGTTTTCCTTATGGATTACAGCAGGGTGTGGATGCCTATAGTTATTGCCATTGCCTTTGGGGTGATGGCGGTGCGCAATGCAAAGAAATCGGAGGCGAAGAAGAAGGAGTGGCAGAACCATGAAGATTCGCGGCGCGATTGATGCGGAGGGCAGGTGCAAGCATTGGCATTCCCCGCTCGACGTGGTGGCCAATAAGTGCGCGACCTGTGGCGAGTACTTTGCGTGCGCGCTGTGCCATGCGGAGCTGACGGATCATGAGTTTGGGCCCATGCTTGTCGATGCCCCCGCTGCCCTCTGCGGTTCCTGTGGCCTCGAGATGGATTACCAGCTGTATTCTTCTGTCGAGGCATGCCCGCAGTGTGGGCATATGTTTAATCCCGGCTGCAGTGCGCATGCCGGGATCTATTTTCAGGTCACCGCGTAAAAGCGAGGGGAGAGTGCTACTGGTTCAGGCCCAAGAAGCGGTTGACCAAGCTGTGGTAGGCGCGCACGGTGAGATCCAGGTCCTCGAGGTAGAGGTGCTCATCGTGGCTGTGTAATTGCGAGTTGGCGCTGGCCATATCGCGCCCCTCGGCATGCATCGCGAAACCGTAGGCGTTGCCGCCCTTGCGTCGAGCGAAGCGGAGGTCGGAGCCACCGGTGGCGTGGACGGGCACGACGTCTTTATCGGGGAAGAACTCTTTGGCGGTGGCCTCAATGGTGCGCCAGAGCTCGGTATCGGTGGAGGACTGGGTGGCATTTTCGGTGATGAGGTGTTCGATTTCTACCTCATCGGCGAGATCGCCCAGTGCGCTGCGGAGGAAGTCGTCCAAGTCTTCCTGGGTTTGTCCAGGGAAGGGGCGGATATCCATCTCGAGGTAGGCGTGGGAGGGAAGCACGTTGATGGCTCCGCCGGCACGCAGGACGGTCTCAGAGATGGTGGTGTGGCTAAAGGCATGGGCGTAGGCACCGAGGTTTCCGAATTTGGTGTAGTCACCGGTGCCATCGATAAGCTCTTTTTCGGTCTCAGGATCGAACTTGAAGGTGCGGACGAAGCCCTCCCAGATCTCGTTGGAGGCTGTGGGTGGCTCGGCTTCGGCGATGCGGCGGGCGACCTCGCCGATCTTTACGATGGCAAAGTCCTTGCCGTAGGGAGTCGAGCCGTGTCCGGCATCACCGGTGACGTGGAGGCGGCGCTGACCGGCGCCCTTTTCGCCCACGTTGAAGCCCACCGCGCCGGGCAGGTGGCTACCGCCGGTCTCGGAGAGGCAGTTCTTCCAGGAGAAGGCATCGGGGTGGTTTTCTGCCATCCACCGCACGCCCAGGCCACCGCGGGCCTCTTCATCGGCCATGCCCACGAAGGCAAGCGTTCCGCCGGGGTTGCCGGCGCGCGCTACCTCGCGGGTGACGGCGGCCATGGTGGCGGTAATAAAGAGCATGTCTACGGAACCGCGGCCGTAGAGCTTGCCATCTTCAATGAGGGCCTCGAAGGGTGGCTTGGTCCACTTGGGTTCGTCGACGGGAACGACATCGGTATGCCCCATAAGGGTGAGGGGCTCCTTGGCGGGATCGCCGGGTACGGTGACCACGATGGACACGCGGCCTGGGTGGGATTCAAAGCGCTCGATGGAGACGTCTTCACCGGCAAAAAAGTTCTCTAGCGTATCGGCATTGCGCACCTCAAAGCCGGAATCCGGGGTGAGGTCGTTTACGCAAGCATTGCGGATGAGTTCTTGGAGGAGTTCGAGGGTGTCATCGTAAAGCGTCATGCCCCTTAGGGTAATCCCGCGAAAAAAATTTTGTGATTTTGGCCAAAGTTGAACGGCGTTCAAGTAGGGTTCACTGCATGAGCATCATCGACATCGCCCGTGAGAAACCTCTGGAGCAAGGCAAAGGCCTTAACCAGGAAGAACTACTACAAGTACTGCAGGTTCCAGATTCCCAGCTGGAAGAGATTGCTGATATCGCCCACCAGACCCGCCTGAAGTGGTGCGGCCCGGACGTATCGGTCGAAGGCATTATCTCCATCAAGACCGGTGGTTGCCCAGAGGATTGCCACTTCTGCTCCCAGTCCGGCCTCTTCGAGTCCCCAGTGCGCGCAGTGCGCCTGAACATCCCTGAGCTGGTGGAGGCGGCACAGAAGACCGCCAAGACCGGCGCCACCGAATTCTGCATCGTTGCTGCGGTGAAGTCCCCGGATGACCGCCTGCTGGATCAGGTGGGCGAGGCCATCGCCGCCATTAACGATGCCGTTGACATCGAGATTTCCTGCTCCCTGGGCACCCTGACCCGCGAGCAGGCACAGCGCCTGAAGGACATGGGCGCACAGCGCTACAACCACAACCTGGAGACCTCCCGCTCCTACTTCCCCAACGTGGTCACCACCCACACCTGGGAAGAGCGCAAGAAGACCCTGGATTACGTGCGCGAGGTAGGCATGGAAGTCTGCTGTGGCGGCATCATCGGCATGGGCGAGTCCCTGGAGCAGCGCGCCGAGTTCGCAGCACAGCTGGCAGAGATCGATCCGTGCGAGGTTCCGATGAACTTCCTCGACCCTCGCCCGGGCACCCCGTTCGCTGACCGCCCGCTGGTTCCGCTGGGTGAGGGCCTGCGCGCCGTTGCTGCATTCCGCTTGGCGATGCCCTCCACCACCCTCCGCTTCGCCGGCGGCCGCGAGCTTTCGCTTGGCGATGACGGCACCGAGCGCGGTTTGCTCGGCGGCATCAACGCCATCATTGCCGGCAACTACTTGACCACCTTGGGTCAGGAAATCGAAAAGGATGTGGACATGCTGGGCCGCATCGATCTCCCGATCAAGGCTCTGTAGTGTCCGAGCCGAACTCTGAGTTGGCAACCGCCGTCCTGGCCGGGGACGAGCCAATTTTCCACCCCAATACCGGCAAGCCGATCGAAGAGGTCTTCAAGCTGCACCCCGCTGCAGCTGCTGGCCTCGACGTACCGCGCTACTGCCAGATCTGCGGCCGCCGCATGGTGGCCCAGGTGCGCCCCGATGGCTGGCACACCAAGTGCTCGCGCCACGGGGAGCTAGATTCTGAGTGGTTATACGTAGAGCAGCTACCAGAGAGCTAGCACTACCAAGATAAGGAGCCGCTGCCGTAAGGCAGGCGGCTCTTTTTCTATTGAAAAATGGCTCTGACCTGGGTATAGGTAAATCTACTTGCGAAATTTGGTGCGCTCTACTTTAGAGATTTGGTACTCTCTACTTTAGAGATTTGGTGCGTCCTACTTGCGAAATTTGGTAAATATATGTTTGTTCCTCGGCAGCTCAGTGGATCTATAACGCAGTTAATGAAATGGTTTCCAGTTGTCAGCGTGACGGGGCCGCGGCAGTCTGGGAAGTCGACTCTTCTGAGAGAAATGTTTCCGGACTTGTCATACCTCAATCTTGAGGATCCAAGTATTCGAAGGGTGGCACAAGAAGATCCTGTGGGTTTCCTTTCGAGCCAAAGTGGACCGTTGATTATAGATGAGGCTCAATATGCACCGGACCTGTTTTCCGTTGTCCAACTTCGCTCGGATGAAGTGGGAAGCCCTGGGCAATATATCTTATCCGGATCGCAAAATTTCTTGCTTATGGAATCCATAACGCAATCGCTGGCGGGCCGCGTTGGGATCAGTCATTTGTTGCCCTTCGGCCTCATGGAAGCTCGCTCTATATCAGCTGATCTGACCGTTGATGAATTTATGGTTCGTGGAGGATATCCGCGCTTGTACCAGGCGCAAATTCCTCCGGAAATCTATTTTGAAAACTACGTGCAGACTTATCTCCAACGGGATGTGAGTGGGTTACTCAATGTTCGGAATAGTGATAGCTTTTGGCGATTCATTAAGGTCTGTGCGCTGCAAGCTGGAAACTTAATCAACTATTCCGCAATCGCAAATGAGATTGATGTTTCTTTCCAGACGGTAAAAAATTGGGTCTCAATTCTGGAGTCTAGTTTCATCATATTTTCTTTACCCAGCCACCATTCCAATCCCCGGAAGGTGCTTACTAAGACCGCGAAGTTGTATTTCTATGATACTGGTCTGTTGTGCCACCTTCTTGGTATTTCTTCACCAGAAGAACTTTCTGTGCATCCACAGTCAGGTGCAGTGTGTGAAAATATGGTGGTAGCAGAAACCATGAAAACGCATATTCACTCTGGTCGCAAGCCGGATCTACGGTTCTATCGGGATAGTTCTAAAAGAGAAATCGACCTATTGGATTTTACGGGCGGCGATCCTAAGGCTTATGAAATCAAGGCATCGCAGACCTATCATTCCAAATACACGCGTCATCTCGCGACTGTAGGTGAAGAGCTGGAGATCAAACCCGCAAACCGCACAGTGCTGTACCGCGGCCAGCATTCCTTCGAAGCGAATGGTGCGCAGGTAGTCCCTGTTGAGCAGTACTTGAAGGCGCTTGATTAGATTGGTGGGTATGGATCCCGCTGTAGCCCATGCTCATCAGTCCGCGCTGCGATCGATTGCGCGCGTCGTGGAGGAGACGGCGCCGCACACGGAGGCAGGGAAGGCTTTGGGGGACATCGGCAAGCAGCTGCGTAACGGGCCGGTCATGGTGCTCACTGGGGCGGGGGTATCGACGGAATCGGGGGTTCCGGATTATCGCGGGCCGCGGGGCTCGCTGAGCAGGCACCGCCCGATGACGTATCAGGAATTTCGCCATGATCCGGCCGCTAGCCATAGGTATTGGGCGCGTAGCTTCGTGGGCTGGCGCGTGATGGATTCCGCGGCGCCGAATCGCACGCATTATGCGCTCGTGGAGTTGGAGCGCGCCGGGCTGGTTAATGGTGTGGTCACCCAAAACGTGGATGGCCTGCATAAACGAGCGGGTACGGAGAGGTTGGTGACGCTGCACGGTGATATGGAAACCGTGGTGTGCTTGTTGTGTGGGCATCATGAGGATCGCGGGCACTTCGATGCGCGCCTGGCGGCCGCGAACCCGGGATACCTGGAGCGCCTAGTCGTGGAAAGGGACCAAGTTAATCCGGATGGTGACGTGACGCTGGATGAGAAAGATGTTGCGGCGTTCCGGATGGCGGGCTGCGAGCGCTGCGGATCGGAGCTGCTCAAGCCGGACGTGGTGTATTTTGGCGAGCCCGTGCCAGCCACGCGGCGGGATGCCGCCTTTGCGCTATTGAATGAGGCTAATTCGCTGCTGGTCGCCGGTTCTTCGCTGGCGGTGATGAGCGGTTATCGCTTCGTGCTTGAGGCGAAGAAGCAGGGCAAGCGCGTGGCCGTTATCAATGGCGGGCCAGGCCGCGGGGATAAGAAGGTGGATACGCTGTGGCGCACGCAGGTGGGCCCGGCTTTTGATGCCCTGCTCGATGAGTTGGAGATTTAATCAACGCGGCGTGTGCTCTACCATCCTGAGCAGCGTGCGCACGATGGCGTGCACGCGCCTATCCATGGGCATATCTTCGTGCATGACCACGGCGTGGCGGTCAAAATCTTGGATATAGATATTGCGCACCGCACCCTCAGGAGCGCCCCCTGGGTCGAGGAAGCAGGTCTCGGGCGGGACAACGACGGCATCGGAACGCGTGGCGATGCAGGTGTAGCTCACGCCGGATTCGAGGTCGCCGTCGCGGTTGACATCGCGAAGCACCTCGCTGCCTACCACCTGGTCCATGCCGGCGGGGCCAAACCAGCCATCGATAATGGAGCGGATCACCGCCTCTTGGCGTTGGGTGCGAATGAGGCGACTGGCGATGCCCCCGTGGGTCGTCCCATGATTAGGCGCGCTAATGCTCATGAGGTGGATGACCTTTTCGGCGCCGCCGTCCATGCGCATCCAGTACCGCGCGAGCAGGCCACCCTGGGAGTGGCCCACCAAGATGACCTTGTCTGCCCCGGTCACGGCAAGCACGGTATCGATATAGGCGCCGAGCTGCTGCGAAGATTCCGGGATGGTCTGCGTGGCGCGATGGCCATAATCAGGGGCAAAGACCGCCCAGCCGTCCCGGCGCAAGATATTGCCCATAATTTGCCAGACGCCCTTGGTATCGCAGGTGCCATGCACCAGGATGACCGGCCAAGGGCGTTTGTCGCTCGGGCGGGCGCCCCAATCGTCTTCGAAAACGCCGCGTGGCTTCGTGCGTGCGCCGAGGGGCAGGGTCCTGGCGGCATCGGCATCGAGGGCGGAATCGCCGGGACTAGACTTATCCTTTTCGGCCTTGAGGCGGTCAACGATCTCATCGGCGACGTCATCCTGCAAAGAACTGGCCGCGGCCGGGGAGGCGATGCCAAGGCGAGGCGAATCTTTTTCTTCGGATGCATCTTCCTCGTTCACGCGCCCGAATTTGAGGAGTTGTTCAGAAATAATACTTTTCAACTCTGCAAGAGATTCGACAGCCATGCCTTCCAATCATACGCGTTAATGCAGGTAAATGGCCTCTTTGGAAAAGTTGAAGAAATTTATGGAGAAAACGCTTGACCTCGCGCCACAATCTTTGTAAACTTAGGCTTGCCTAATCACGGGCGGTGCTTACGGCGTAGGGCGCTCCACTCCTTGCCGCTAAGTGCCAGAGATTAGTCATGGGGAGAGGGCCCGCCGATGCGCAGTCGGCGGGCCTTCGTTTATGCAAGAAAACTTGCACGATTATCGCAGGCCGTTTAGCCTTGCTAATTGTTCAGGATTTCTTGCACGATTGGAGTAAGGGTGAGCCCGCGAAAGTATGAGCATCCAGCCATCGAAGAACTAGAATTCGTCCGTGTTCTGGCCGCAGTAAGCGATCCCATCCGGTTGGAAATGGTTAAGCGCATGGCGGACGGCCAAGAGCACGATAGCTTGAGGCTTGCCGATGACCTCCCGAGATCTACCCTGACGTATCACACTCGACAGCTCCGCGAAGCGGGAGTGACGTGGACAAGAAGTAAGGGTCGAACCTGTTTGATTTCTTTGCGGAGCCAAGACTTGAATGAACGTTTTCCGGGCTTGCTTGATGCGGTGATTGACAATGCTTAAGCAGCTGTGGCCGTTTGTCATAGGTAGCGTGGCCCTCGGCTTAGATGCATATGTTATTGCTGGCTTGCTGCCGCAGATTGCGGAAGACTTGGGCACGAACGGCAGCATGATTGGCTTGGGCGTCACCGCTTTTACCGGTGCGTACGCTGTATCTGGTCCGCTGTTATCGGGTAAAGCGGGCAAGAATCCGCGTAGCGGCCTGCTTGGCGCAATCGCTGTATTTTCTCTGGCGAATATTATGACTGCCGTATCACCTACGGTGGAAGTTTTTATCGTCTCGCGGCTAATTGCTGGTGTGGCGGCGGGAGTCTATTCGCCGTTGTCCTCAGCGGTTGCGGGTGTGTCTGTCGCAGCAGAGCGTCGCGGGCGCGCACTGTCATTGGTGCTAGCTGGATTGGCGGTGGGAACTGTCGTGGGTGTGCCGGTGGGATTGGGTGTCGCTGAGCAGTTAGGCTGGCGGGCTACTATTGGGTTGGTTTCGCTAGTTGGCATAGTGGCGATGGTAGGTATAGCGTTGCGCAATCCGAGTGCCGTACCGGCTGTGCCTTCTTCCTCGCTGAGACAGCGAGTCCGAGTCATCGGCCGAGTAGATAATTTACTTACGGTCCTAGTTACTTTCTTTGTGGGAGTGGGGTCGTTAGGTTTGTACACCTATATTTCTGTCGTGCTCGGTCGTGTGCAGGTAGACACCATTGCGGGCATGTGGATATGGGGTATCGGTGGCGCAGTGGGCGCATTTGGAATCGGGCGGGTGCTCGATAAGGTAGATAGTTCTCGCACGCTAACGTTAATAATCATTGCTTTACTTGCCGCTGATTTCGCGCTATTACTGCTCTTCCCTTCGAGTCATGTGGTGGCAGCGGTGTGCCTATTTGCATGGGGGCTTTTGGGTTGGGCTTCTATGGCGCCGCAACAAAATACCATGCTCAGTGCGAACCCTGATGAAGGTGCGACTGCAGTCGCTGCGAATGCATCTGCAAACTATCTGGGCTCAGCTGTTGGTTCTGCAGTAGGGGGTCTTTTGCTTCCTTCATCCACGGGGCTTTTGCTTGCTGCGCTATTTGCAATTTTATTAGGAATCGCATGCAATGTTGGAGTCGGCACTCTTTCTCGCGCTCGGTCCGGCGGGCATGCGGCTTAGGCACCCCAAGGACTACTAAACTTTATTCCCATATCGGCAAAAGTTAAACGCTTTTTGTGGCTCATACCGCTGATTTTCGCGCATTAAATGAGGCATTCGTTTTTCGGAGTACGCGGTGCACTGTGAGTACTTCGCCATATTCTTTTGCCACTGTGGTGTCGAAGGGTACGGTTTTTCTTTCCTTTAATCGTGCAGCGGAGAGCTTCTAAAAGTCCGATCTTTCCGCCTTCCAGTCAGAGAAGCATGATTCCGGGGTGCAACTCGGATAAGGACTGCGGTATTTGCAATAAGGTTCGTTAGCGGTTTGAAACCGTTCCACTATCCGTTCATCGGGTTCCGAATTCCTAGCTTCAGAGATTACGTTGACACCGATGATGGTTGAAAGCCGACAAGCCCTGCCCCTTCGCTGGTGATATCAGCAGAGCTTTAACTCAGGCTATCTCGGTATAAACCTATCTCGGTATAAACAATGTATGGCACGGAGCACTGCCGTGCTGCGCGGTCCCCGCTAAACTCGCCGTTATGACCGATCTGCAGCATGTCCACTCCGTAGATGAAGCGGTGACTCGCTTAATTGAGCATTATGAAACCTCATGTGAGTTGGGGCGTGAGGCCCTTGCCTCGGGCACCCTCGATGATTATCGCCACGTGGTCTATCCCAAGGTCACGGTGGAGATTCGTAAATGGCAGCCGATTGACCGCTCCGAGCCCTTTGGCTATGTGAATGAGGCGGGGAAGTACTCCGCGGTCATCTCTAGGCCGCACATCATCCGCGAGTACTTGCACGAGCAGCTGACTCGGCTGACTAACAATTATCCGTGCGATATCTTCGTGGGCCAATCGGATGAGCGCATTCCGCCGGAATACATCAAAGATGCCCCGGCGGCGCCGCAGGAGCGCGGTCCCATCCCGCGCCCGACCTTGGATGAGGTCAACGATGCGATTATTGATGGTGAGTGGGATGCCTTCCACGGCGAAGAAAAGCCGCTGTTTCACTTCGGAGCGCAGCGCTTCGATATTGCCTGTGCGCGCATTGAGCACTACACCGGCGTCGAGGTCGATACGGTGCAGAAATACATTCTGTTTACCAATTACGCGATGCACACCACGGAATTCGTGAAATTCGGCCTGCGCGAGCTGACCAAGGAGGATTCGCGGTATACGGCGCTCGTATTGCCCAATGGGGAGACCATTCATCCCAATGATGCGGTGGACCTCGACCTGGATGGGCTGACGCTGACCTCGCGCTTTCAGATGCCCCGGTTCGATCTCATTACCGCGGGCGGCGATGGCATCACGATGATCAACATTGGTGTAGGGCCATCGAATGCCAAGACGATTACGGATTGCTTGGCCGTGCTGCGGCCGGAGGCCTGGATCATGATTGGCCACTGCGCCGGCATGGATGGGCGCATGCGCATCGGTGACTTGATCTTGGGCAATGCCTACGAGCGCCACGACCACATCTTGGACCGGCAGGTGGTTTCTTCCACACCGATTCCGGCCATTCCAGAGGTCCAGCGCATGCTGGAGGCATCCGTGGATGAGGTCTACGGCAGCGATAATTCGCTCATGCGCACCGGCACGGTGCTATCGACCGATGACCGCGATTGGGAATGGCGCACCAGCCGGGATCTGTGGGAGTGGTTGCGCACTTCTACCGCGGTAGCGGTGGACATGGAATCGTGCGCCTTGGCGGCGAATGGGTACCGCTACCGCGTGCCCTATGGCACGCTGCTATCCGTATCGGATCTTCCCCTGCACGCCGTGCCGAAGCTGCCGGCACAGGCCCAGGCGTTTTATTCCAACTCCAAGGAAGCCCACGTCATGTGCGCCGTGCGCGCGGTGGAACAGCTGGCAGAAAACCCGGAACGCCTGCGCACGCGCAAGCTGCGGCGGACGTTGGGAGAGGTTCCTTTCCGGTAGCTGCTTTCCCTTGGTAGGTATCGCTAGTTAAACTACAAAGAAAGCCCATGACGCAAAAGGAGCCGCGCAATCGTGACTGAGAATTGGATCCACCCGGACCGGGAGAACCTCACCTGGGAAGTCTTCGGCGAAGCGAGCCGGAATCTTTCGGAGCAAATTGTGGAATCCGGCTGGTTTCCTGACTTGATCGTGGGCGTTGCCCGCGGCGGCCTGATCCCAGCCGGTGCCATTGGTTATGCCATCGGGGTCAAGGCCATGGGCGCTATCAACGTGGAGTTCTACACAGATATTGGCCAGACCTTGGACGAGCCGATCATCTTGTCCCCGCAATTGGATACGGATTCCCTCAAGGGCAAGAAGGTGCTCGTCGTTGATGACGTGGCCGATTCCGGCAAGACCCTGGACTTGGTGGTGAACTTCCTGGAAGAAACCGCCGATGAAGTGCGTTCCGCTGTGGTGTACACCAAGCCGAAGACCATCTTCGAGCCGGATTATTCGTGGAAGAAGACGGATAAGTGGATCAACTTTGCTTGGTCGGTGCTGCCGGTTATCACGGCGGATGGCTCCTTTCGGGAAGGCTCGTAGTAGCTACTAGTATGTGCAGGCGTGATTAACGAGCAGCCTGCACCCACTGGCGTCATCGCCAGTTTCCGCTTTGCATTTTCCTTACCTGCGCGTTTGCGCAAGGAGGTCCTTGGCGGACTGGCGGTGGCGCTTGCTTTGATCCCGGAAGTTTTAAGCTTTTCTATTCTCGCTGGTCTCGACCCGCGGGTGGGGCTGTATTCCTCGGTGATTATGGCGATGGCTATCGCCTTTACCGGCGGCCGGCCCGCCATGATTTCCGCGGCGGCCGGCGCGGTTGCCCTGGTGGTGGCCCCGCTCGCGCACGAGTATGGGCATGATTATGTGGTGGCGGCAGTGCTTGCGGCCGGTATCATCCAGGTGCTGTTGGCGTGGGTGGGCATTGCCAAGCTCATGCGCTTTATCCCGCGTTCGGTGATGACGGGATTCGTCAATGCGCTGGGCATTATGATGTTTACCGCGCAGCTGCCGCACCTTATTGATGTCCCCTGGATGGTCTATGTGCTGGTGGCCATTGGCCTGGCCATCATGATCATTTTGCCGCGGTTTACCCAGGCAATTCCGGCGCCGTTGGTGACCATCGTGGTGGTAAGCATCATCGCCGTCGCGGCGGGGTGGAAGGTGCCGGATGTGGCGGACCAGGGCGAGCTGCCCACGACGCTGCCGGGGCTGTTCATTCCGGATATTCCGTGGAACCTGGAGACCCTGCAGATCATTGCGCCCTACGCCTTTGGGATGGCGCTGGTGGGCCTCATGGAATCGCTGCTTACGGCGAAGCTTGTCGATGACATTACGGATACCCACTCCGATAAGACCCGCGAATCCTTTGGCCAGGGCATTGGCAATATATTGGCCGCGGCGATTGGCGGCATGGGCGTGTGCGCAATGATTGGCCAGACCATGATCGGCGTCAAGGTCTCCCAGGCCCGCACGCGCTTGTCGACGTTCCTCGCCGGCGCCTTCCTCCTCGTGCTGTGCCTGCTTTTCGGCGAGGCGGTAGGCCGCATTCCGATGGCCGCGCTGGTCGCGGTGATGATCCTCGTGGCGGCGACGACGGTCAATTGGCATTCCATCCGCCCGCGCACGCTCAAGCTGATGCCGCTTTCTGAAATCCTCGTCATGCTGCTGACGGTCGCGGGCACGCTGGCCACGCATAACCTGGCGGTAGGAGTGGTCTTAGGCGTGGTGGCTGCATCGATTGGCTTTGCCCGCCGGGTGGCGCACCTCGTGGAAGTTGAGTTGGTAGATGGATATACCTACGTGGTGCATGGCCAACTCTTCTTCGCCTCCTCGAATGATTTGGTTTACGCCTTTGATTACACGCTTGATACGGACTTCGTGGTGGTGGACCTTTCCGATGCCGAGGTCTGGGATGCCTCGACGGTGGCGACGCTGGATGCGGTGCAGAAAAAGTACGCGGATCGCGGCATTGAGGTGGAGTTTCGGGGCCTCGATGGGGCGAGCGCGCAGCGCCTGGAGCGCCTGAGTGGGCAACTGGGTGATTAATATCACATTGCGAGCGTGATGTGCGTAAGCGTACCGGCTGAGAAGCGTTGGATGGAGTGGACTAGCGCGGCGAGATTGACCGTTTAGGGCAATGACCTCGAACTATTAGGCGATATTAACTTCGTGCCGTGGAGCAGCTTTGTCTTAACTAACTTAGGTGATCCAACCTGAAAAATGCCCCTGAGGTGCGGGTTTGATTAAGCATACCTTGCTAGACGGGAGATTTTATTTGGGTATTGTAGTGCCTACAACCAATTAATTGATTCCTACAGAAAGGATTTAGCAATGGATGAGAAGCTGCAAACCCTGCTAAACAATCAGGTCATTAACGAGCACGGCGCCGCTATGGTCTACACCCAGCTGGCCTACGAGATGGACAACCTGTCCTTCCCGGGTATGCGCGACTGGTTCATGGCTCAGGCTAGCGAAGAGCGCGTCCACGCACAGAAGCTTGCGGATCACCTCTTGGCACGCGGCTACCGCGTAGAGCTCAACGATATCCCGGTTGGCTCCATCAAGGCTGCCACCCCGCTGGATGCGTTCGAGGCTTCCTTGGCACACGAGCAGAAGGTCTCCGAGCAGATCCGCGAGATCGCCCGCGTTGCCCTTGACATCCAGGACCTGGACTCCCGTCAGCTCATTGACTGGTTCCTGGCTGAGCAGATCGAGGAAGAGGACACCGTTTCTGAGATCATCGACCAGATCAAGCTGGTGGGCAACGATGGTGCTGGCCTGCTGCGCATCGATTCCCGTTTGGCTAACCGCAACTCCTAAGTTGTGAATAACAAACCCATCAAGATTTAAATCAATCCTCCCATAGCACTGGACTGCTGTGGGAGGATTGACGTATGTCTGCACACCTCAAAGCAACCCTCTCTGCCACCCTGGCGGTATTGGCATTAAGCCTCATCATCGGTGCTGCGGTCATCTCAAGCCACGTGACCCTCGGCATCTTTTTGACCACCGGGGCGCTCATGCTGAGTCCGTTTGCGGGGGTGGTGATGCTGGCGTGTGGGGTCATCGGCAAGCGCGGGCTGGTCAACCGTTCCTTATATTCCTTGAGTGGAATGCTGATTTTGGCTTCGTTGGCTGTGTTCATGGTTTTGCCGATGGCGCAGGCGACGCTGGCGCTGGTGATTTTTATCGCCGGTACCGCGGTGGGGATTGTGGCACTGCAGACCCAAGCTACTAGGCGCGCATAAACTGGACGCATTATGCCGAAGTTGCTGTTTGATCTGTACGGCGTGCTGCTGCGCCCCGCCACTCCGGAAGCGCACGCTGAACTAGAGCGCTTCCTCGCGCCTGCGAACCCGGAGGCCTTCTGGGAGGCCTATAACTATTTCCGGCCGGATTACGATGCCGGAATTTTTAGCGATAGCCACTACTGGAATGAAATAGCCGCCCGCGCGGGAATGGGGCCCATTGACTGCGCTGGGGCCGTGGCCTGTGAGAACCAGTACCTGCTCGAGGCTGACCCAGAGATGGTGGCGCTGGTCAAAGGGCTCATCGGGGAGGGCTTTAGTGTGGGGATTTTATCCAATATCCCCACGACCTTGGCGAAACAGGTACGCGCGCAGCACCCGTGGTTGGCAGAGTGCGCGGCGGTAACGCTGAGCTGCGATATTGGGGTGGCCAAGCCGCACCCAGAGGCCTACCGAGTGGCGGTGGACGCGCTCTCAGCGCAGCCCAAGGACACGCACTTTTTTGATGACCGCATCGACTACATCGAGGGCGCCACTTATTGCGGGTTGCAAGCCCACCTGTTTACCGGGATCGACTCCGCGCGCGAGGTTTTACGCGGTCTGGAGTGAGCGGCCCAGCTCCAACGGTTCGCGCAATAGCTGATCGGTAGCCACGGTACGGGCGACGGCGCGCACGATTTCTTTGTGGCTTGGAATCATGCGCAGCTCTAGGTCCTCCGAGGCGGAATCGCGGACGGTGGAGGCAAAAAGCTGGGGCGCGCGGGAATCACCGGTAAAGGCCCCGCCGGCAATGACCACGGTTTTCGGCGAGTATTCGTGGACCATCTCCGCCGTAATCTGGCCCAACTGGCGGGCGCGCTCATCCAAAATGGCGCGCACGGCTGAATTGGATTCGGCGATGGTCGCGACCTCGGGCAGGGTATTGGCCTCGATGCCGTGGCGGCGCACGGCGTCCAGAATGGACTGGGTGGCCAAGAGATGTTCGGAAGCGCCGTGCCCCAGTAGGTCAGAGCGGGTCTGTGGCAGCGGGATGATGGAATTTACCTCGTCATCGGCGGATAGCGCTGATCCTAAAGAATCGTCCGCGAAGAGCAGGAGCACGCGCTCGTTCGTACCAATCTCGGCGGCCTGCGTCTCCGAGCCCAAAATGGCGGAAATGGCGGAGGTAACCACCACGGGGACGCTAAATTGGAAGCGCAGGCGCGCCGCGATATCCACACCGTGCCAGCCCAGATTGTCTGCGGTGACTAGGCCCTCTTCATCCACGGTGCCTGAGGTGGTAATTCCTAAGGCCACGAGGCGGCGATCCAGGCCCGTCATCATGCGGTTGATGCCGGCCATGATGTGTTCAAGAAAGTCTTCCTCCGTCAGGCGGGCGACAGGAGTGGTGATTTCTTCCTCCGCAACGGTGCGGCCCTTGATGTCATAGAGGCCGATATAGGTCTCAGAGGTGCCGACAGCGATGCCGCCGAGTACCCAGTTATTATCCGCGGCCTCGAGGGGAACGGTAGGGCGGCCCCGGCCCTGGGATTGGGTGAGGTCGGTGCGCTCTTGGATGAGTCCTGCGTTGAGGAGCGCGGTGGTAGCGCGGGTAATGGTGGGCTGGGAGAGTCCGGTGGCTTCTACCAGCTCACTACGGGTAATGATCGGATTCAGGCGCACCAGGTGAAGGCACTTAGCAGCCGGTGTACGGGGGCGCGTGAACACGGGGCCAGGTTTGATCATGAAAGAAAGTATATGTGTCACAGACTGCTTTGTCTAATCTATTCATAGGTGTATGTACCGAATGGTCTAAAGGTGGAGGTAGGCCGAAAATTCCCTATGCTGGGGCGCATGAAATCAGTAGCGGTTTATTGTGGTTCCGCCGTGGGCAATTCGCCCGCCTATAGCGCAGCGGCACAACACTTGGGCGGCGAGCTTGCCCGTCGCGGGCTGAACTTGGTCTATGGCGGCGGAAATATTGGCCTCATGCGCGAGGTTGCCAACTCCTGCTTGAAGGCCGGCGGCACCGTCACTGGCGTCATGCCGCAATCCCTGGTGGATCTAGAAATCTCCCACCCGGGCTTGACCCGCCTTGAGGTAGTGGACTCCATGGCAGAGCGGAAAACCCGGATGGAGCAGCTGGCGGATGCCTTTATCTGTTTGCCCGGCGGCGTGGGCACGTTGGAGGAAGTAACAGAGGTACTGACCCAACAACAGCTGGGCAGCATTCGTGGGCCCGTTGGCTTGGTTGACGTGGAAGGTTTTTGGCAGCCCTTTTATGACATGTATGCCGCCATGGCTGAGGCGGGCTTCATCCTGCCCCGCTTTGTAAAAGCACTGGTCATAGAGGAAAATCCCGCGGCCGTGCTGGATGGTTTTGCCCAGTGGCACTACCCGGGCACGAAGTGGAACAACGATTAGCTAACAAGTTTGCAACATTTGGGTGGGGCTGGGTGGCTTATCAACAAGATAAAGGGTTAGACTTCCCTCTTATGAGTTCTGAGCAGACCGCTAAGCGCCAGCCCTCTCTACTGGACGCTTCGTGCGATAACTTCGTTCACGACCTAGCCGAGCTATCCCCAACTGATGCAACCGCGTGGGGAATTGACGGTTTTGAAGGCGAATTGCAGGATTTTTCCCCTGACTATTTTGAGGCGGTCGCTGATCGCACCCGCGATATGGTTGCGGATCTAGATGCCTTGGATGACACCACCGATGAATCCGATGATGAGGATGACTTCGATGATGTGGATTATGTCACCGCCGCTGTCTTGCGGGATCGTCTCTGCTTAGATCTGGATTTGCACCACCACGGCGAGGATATTCGCAGCCTTAATAATATTGCCTCGCCCGTGCAGACCATCCGGGATTCCCTGCTGCTTATGCCGCAGGAGACCCAGGAGGACCGCGAGGCCATTCGCTCCCGCCTGTCCAAGGTCAAGGGTTCCCTCGATGGCTACCGCGAGTCCCTGAAGGAAGCGGCCTCCCACGGCATGGTGGCACCGCACCGCCAGATCTCTGAGGTCATGGTGCAGTGCGAGCGGCTTGCCGATGCCGACTCCATGCTCGAGGGCCTCGGCCTCGACCCCGACTCCGCCGAGGTAAAGAAGGCCAAGGAGGCCTTTGGCGAGTTCTCGGATTGGCTGTCTAATGATCTGCAGCCGCAGTCCTCTAATAAGGACGCGGTGGGCCGCGAGCGTTACGAGCGTTTTTCCAAGCTTTTCGTCGGCGATTCCGTGGACTTGGACGAGGCCTATGAATGGGGCCTTGACCAGGTGCGTTACCTGCGCGGGGAGCAGGAGAAGATCGCGCACGAGCTTTATGGCTCGGAGTGCTCGGTGCGCTCTGCCATGCGCAAGCTGAACCACGAGGAACGCTATACCCTGCGCGGTACCGATGCCTTGGTGGAGTGGATGCAGAGCAAGGCCGATGCGGTCATCGCCGAGCTCAACGGCAAGGAATTCGACATTCCGGAAGAAGTCGAAGAGATCGAGTGCTGCATCGACCCAGCCGGCACCGGCGGCATCTTCTACACCCCGCCCAGCGATGACTTTTCGCGCCCGGGCCGCATGTGGTGGTCCGTGCCGGAGGGCCAAGATACCTTCCACACCTGGCAGGAGCTGACTACCGTGCACCATGAGGGCGTACCGGGTCACCACCTGCAGCTGGGTTCTGCCCTGGTACAAGAGGATCTCAACCTGTGGCGCCGCGCGGTGACGTGGAATTCCGGCCATGGCGAGGGCTGGGCCCTGTACGCCGAGCAGCTTATGGCCGAGCTGGGCTACATGGACGATCCTGGTGTGCGGATGGGGCTGCTCGATGCCCAGCGCCTGCGCGCGGCCCGCGTCGTGGTGGATATCGGATTGCACCTGGGCAAGAAGCTACCGGACTGCACCGTATCCGGCGTATGGGATAAGGCCCACGTGAAGACCTACATGCGCGAAAACACCGCCATGGATGATGCGAACCTCAACTTTGAGGTCAACCGCTACCTGGGTTGGCCGGGCCAGGCGCCGTCCTATGCCTTGGGCCAGCGCCTGTGGCAAGAAACCCGCGCCGCCGCCGAGGAGCAGGGCATGAGCGCCCGCGAATTCCACTCCGAGGCCCTGGCTCTTGGCTCGGTGCCGATGTCGGTGCTGCGCGAGGCCGTGCTCAATAACTAAACGCGCAGGCTAGCCGCGCACGCTAGCGCCGTGTGGAAAACTTGCTGACGGCCCTGATGAGCTGCGGCAAGTATCCCGCAATGACCAGCACGGCGATGAGGCGGGTGAGCTGCACCGCGATAACCACGGGGCCAGCCCCGCCTTCCGCGGAGAGCGCGAGCACGGTCTCTAGCGCGCCGGGGCTGGTGGCTAGGTAGGCCTCGAAGTAACTGATATTCAGCCAGTGCATCAGCGGCCACGCCGTGGCCGCACACAGGCCGAGGACGGCGGCGATGGAAAGAATCGTCGCGGGAAGTTGTTTGGCAAAGGCCTTGAGCGATGGGAGGGAAAGCCCGCCGCCGCAGACCCACCCGATGGATAAAAAGGCGATGACCTTAAAGGCATAGATCGGCTCCAGCGTATGCCCCTCCGGCAGGAAGAAGGAGGCCAGCACCGTCAAGATCAACGGGCCGAGCACGGCCGCTGCGGGCAGGTGCAGGAATTTTCCAAGGCTTTCACCGACCAGCGCGATAACGAGCACCAACGCGATGATCCACCAGGTGGTTTCCGCCTCGAGCCTTAAGTCACCGCCCCTTCCGGCAGGCGTATCGAGGAAGGTCACGACGGCGGGAAGGGATACGGAAACGATCAATAACCGCAGGTATTGGGTGAGCGCGACGTAGCGGTAGTCGGCACCGAGTTCATCGGCAAGCGCGGGCATGAGCGAGGCACCGCCGGGGAGCATGGACAGGATGCCGGTTTCGGAGGAGACGTCCCGTGGCCGCTGGCGGTGCAGCATGACGCCGCAAAAAATTCCCAACGCGATGGTGACAAAGGACATGGTTATGGCAGCCGGCAGGTATCCCACCAATTGGCCGAAGGAAACTACCGTCAGCGGCAGCGCGGCCATGATGCCGATGAATCCGCGCGATAGCCCATAAAATTTGCGGTTGACCTTGAGGTCTTCACCGGTGATAAGGGCCATGGCGCCGGAGGCGATGATCGCGGCCAAAATCCACGCGGCCGGCACGTGCCACATACTAAAAAGCCAGCCCAAGAGGATGGAGACGGGGACCACGATGCCCCACCGCAGGATGGTGTGGGTATCTACGCTTATTCCCCAGTGCCGTTTAGCCACGTATTCTCCCATCTTCTGCTCGTCTCCGATGAGTCTAGACCTCCCCGCCGCGGGGTTTATGATCTCCTCATGGATATCGACGTGGCGCAGTGGGCGGTGCTCCTTGTGGGCGCGGCGGGAGCAGGCTGGATCGACGCGGTCATCGGCGGGGGAGGCCTCGTGCTAATTCCGCTATTGCTTGCCGTGATTCCGGGGCTTGCGCCGGCAACGGCGCTGGCCACCAACAAGCTCGCGGCGGTATCCGGCACGGCATCGGCGGCCGTGACCTTGGTGCGCAAGGTGCGCCCGCCCGCAGGGGAGCTCGTTCGCTACGCCCTCATCGCCCTCGTGTGAGCCGGGCTGGGCGCGAGTGTGGCGGCGAATCTTAATAGTGACATTATGCGCCCGCTCATCATCGTGCTCTTAGTGGTGGTGGGCGTCTTCGTGACCTTTAAGCCGAGCTTTGGCACCACCGAGTCTCCCGGCATCCGCGGCGGATGGCGCACCTGGGCGGGGCTTGTGGCGGTGGCGGCCATCTCCTTTTATGACGGCATTTTTGGCCCGGGTACCGGCATGTTCCTGATTATGGCCTTTACCTTCATCTTCTCCCAGAACTTCTTAAAATCCGCGGCGATGGCCAAGGTGGTCAATACCGCCACGAACCTCGGTGCGCTGGTGACCTTCATCCTTGGCGGCCACGTGTGGTGGACCCTTGGTATCGCGTTGGCCGCCGCCAATATCCTCGGCGCCCAGGTGGGCGCGCGGACGGTGCTCAGCGGCGGAACGAAGCTTATCCGCTACGCCCTGCTTACCTTGGTAGTGGTCATGAGCAGCTATTTATCCTGGCAGCAGTGGGGTTAGGCTACATCCGGTTCTTGGTCCGCGCGGTGGCAATGGCATTCCACGGATCCTCGGGCCACAGGTGCTTGGGGTAGCGCCCGCGCATTTCGGCGCGCACCCCGGCGTAGGGGCCGGACCAGAAGCTAGCAAGATCATCGGTGACCGCCAGCGGGCGGCCGGCGGGGGAGAGCAAGTGGAATTGCACGCGGTTGCCGCAGTACTCCGGGGATTCGGCCAAACCGAAGCATTCTTGCAACTTGATGTGGACCACGGGGCGCTCGCCCGACCAATCGATCTTGGCATCGCGGCCGGAGGGCACGGGCAGGCGCTGAGGTGCGAGCTCGTCCAGGCGGGTGGCTCCGGGCCAGGGGAGCAGGCGCTGCAGGGCGGGGTACATGTCTATTTTGGCGGTGGGGGTTCCCGCGGCAATCTGGTGCAGCTCGGGCCCAAGCCACTCGGCGGGATCGGCGGCATCGACTTCCGGCCAAGGGTCGCCGTAGTGCGCGTGCAGGTGGCGGAGCCTATCTTTTAAGCTCTGGGCTTTCTCGCTGAAGGTAAATAGGCCGAGGCCTTCTTCGCGGATGCCGGCGGCAAGGGCCTGCGCGGCGGCATCGCCGGTGACCTTGACCGGGGTTTCGGACAGCACAATCGCCCCGGCCGCCCGGACTTTGACCCCGCGCACGCGGCCCCCACGCAGGAAGGCGCGGGTTTCTTCTGTGACGCCGATGGCATCCAGCGCGGCAGACTCTTCGATGCGCGCGGCGGTGCGGATGATGGGGTTTCCGGCATTGGAGAGGGTGACCTCCGCGATGGCGAGCCACGGCGAGCCGGCCAGCCCGGAGTTATCCAGCAGCCGGGCGCGGGTGCCGCTGGCCAGCAGGTAATCTTCGCCCACGCGCTTGGCCACCTGCTCGGGATAGGCGGTGGCGACGACCTCGCCGGGGTCAGCGGGTCCGAGATCCTCCACCAGGCGAGACAGGCGCCTGATTTCCTTCTGCGGTGCGGGGCGGCGGGTGAGATCGGTGGTGTTGGTGGGGGCATCGGCAAGCGCGGCGATGGTGGGCGCCGCCTGGCTGCCGTGCCGGATAAGGGCCGCGCCTTGGCGGGGATCGGTGGGAAGCAGGGCGAGTTCCTGCGTCGCGCCAATGCGCTCGAGGGTGGCGCGCGCGGCCGCAAGGGCTTGGGCGGGCGGCGGATCGAGCAGCGGGAAATCCGGGCCCGCGCCCCAGCAGTCTAAAAACAGCGCAGCCTGGGTGAGGTCCGCGGACAGGATCTCCGGCGTGGTGTGCGGGGAAAAGTGCTGGTAATCGTCCTGGGAATAGCAGCGAATGACCGTACCCGGCGCCTCACGCCCGGCACGGCCCGCGCGCTGGTCCGCGCTCGACCTCGATGTGGAGACCGTCACCAGGCCAGACATGCCGCGCTGTGCATCGCGCCGGGGAACGCGGGCCAGCCCGGCATCTACCACCACACGCACGCCAGGCACCGTCAGCGAGGATTCCGCGATGGACGTCGCCACCACAATGCGCTGCTCATCGGTATAAAGCGCGGCATCTTGCTCTGCGGTGGTCTGCTTGCCGTGCAGCGGGAAAACATTATGGCCCTGCAGCTCCTCGCACACCAGGTTGACCTCGCGCACGCCGGGCACGAAGACCAGCGTGGATTCGTGTTGGCGGGCCGCCTGCTTGGCGATGCCCCCGTAAAACTCCCGCGACCCCGCCGCGCGCCCCGATTGCGGCGCGTACTGGATATCCAGGGGATAGGTCACCGCCTCTGTGGTGTGGACGGGCGCGCCCATGAGCTGGGAAAAGCGCTGCGCGTCGACCGTTGCGGACATGGCGATGACGCGGAAGTCTTCGCGCAGCTCGGCCAGCTCCAGGCACATGCCGAGCACCAGATCCGTATCCAGCTGGCGCTCGTGGACCTCATCGATGGCCACGGCGGCCACGCCCTCGAGCTCCGGATCTTTGAGTAGGCGGCGCAGCAGTACGCCTGGGGTGACGAATTCGACCTCGCTGCCCGTGCGGGATTCGCCGCGGATGGCGAAGCCGACCTTCTCCGGGGTGCCGCTGAGGGTGCTCAATCGCTGGGCGGCCGCGCGCACGGCGACGCGGCGCGGGGCGGTGACGATGACCTTGCCGCGCCCTGCGGAATGATTGGCTAGCGCCGGTGGCACGAGCGTGGTTTTACCCGTGCCGGGCGGTGCCTGAATGACGACGTTTCCGGTGTGGGGAAGCGAATCGATGGTCTCGGCTACGGGCAGCCCCGCGCCAATGCTGGCGAGATCGAACATTTACTGCGCGGCCCCGAAACCTTCCACGGGGCCGTCCAAATCCTTGCGCTCCCACGAATCCTCATCGCCGTCCAGGGTGCGCACCACGCGGCCGGGCGTGCCCAGGACCAGGGAGTTATCCGGGATATCCTTGGTCACCAGCGTGCCGGCACCAATAACGCAGTTTTCACCAATGGTAACCCCCGGCATGACGGTGGCATTGGCCCCAAACCACGTATTGCGCCCCACGGTGATGGGATGGGCGATTTCCCACCCGCCCTCGCGCATCGCGTGATCATTGACGGGGTGGCCCACCGTAATGAACGAGCAATTGGGCCCAATCAACACGCGGTCACCGAATGTGACCTTGGCTTGGGCCAAAATGCTGCTGCCAAAGTTGATGAAGACGCCTTCCCCACAGACGATATTGCAGCCGTATTCCATATTCAGCGGCGCGTGCGCCCCCGGCACGTGCGATTCGTCCGGCAGGATCTCCCGCAAGATTGCCTGCGCCTGCTCCTTATCGGTGTTGTGCAGATCGTTGAACTGCCCAATCAACCCAAAGGTGCGCTGGTGCTCCTTATCGATGTCCCCCATGCCCGGCAGGTGCCACTGCCCACCGGTCATTCGCTCCCAAGTGCCGTAGCGTTGCAGGTCGTGCAGCTTCTGTTCATCCATGGTGGCCATTGTAGAGGGCGCGTGGTTCCTGCCGAGCATACTGGACTTGACCCCTCAGCGTTCGGATAGAATTAAGGAGAAGTTTACTGGCAAACCATATTGTGGAGTGTTTTTCTGATGAGTCGTTTGATTGGCTTTGCTGGGATTGCGGTGCTTGTGGTTTCAGGGGTCTTTGCTTTATTCGGTTACACAAAAATTTCGTATTTTTTGCTAGCCGTTGCCGCCGTTGATCTCATGGTTGCCCGGATCTACCAGCCTGACGAATCCAATGACAGAAGAACGAAACAGCTAAAGGCAGTTAGCTGCTTCGCCATACTCCTCGGCACACTTTTCATCTATATAACAGGGTCTTGGATAGGAATCATCGCAATCAACTCAGGAATAATAGATCTCATGTCCGGAGAAAATTCAATACTAAAAAAGCAGCCACAGAAGCAATAGAGCTGTCGGCTCTAATGCAAAATGCTGCCGGCCAATGAATGACCTCAAACAGGTGGGTACTTTCGTTCCTTTTCCGTTCGATAATGCTTCTACCGTTGTCTGATTTCTGGATTAGGCTATGTGGGACCTCGGACGAGGTAAAGGCTTGAGTTCTAGGATTGACAGTGCGAGCTTGCTCGATGCCCGACCTACCGTCCAGACCACCACCAAAGTAGAAACCCCTGCTTGGTATGCCATCGCTTCCCGCATTTCGTCGGCAGCGTGGCCTAACCGATTAGCGGCTAGGGTGGAGGAATGCTTTTTGATTCGCTGCCGCGGCCGAATGCGTACGTCGCGCCGGGTGTGGGGCACGTGCCGGGATGGGTGGGCATCGGCAAGCAAAAGGCCCTGGTAGAAGAGACGCGGGAGATTGCTCGCGCGTATGCGCATACACCGATGGCGATGGTGCAGCCGCGGCTGACATCGGGCGGGCAGATGAGCGTATTTCAGCTGCATCTTGGCAGGTATTGGCATTATCCCAGCTACCGGTATGTGGACAATATGGAAGGCACGGTGGTGCCGCCGGTGCCGGAGAGCCTGCGGGAATTGGCTCCGGCGGCGCTGCGGGAGGCGGCCCAGGTTGCCCCGGAGCTTGAACCATGGGTGGATAACTTCGTGCCGGAGATGGCGCTGGTGAATTATTATCCGCCCGGCTCGGCGATGGGAATGCACGTGGATGACTCGGAGGAATCGCCTGCGCCCGTGATTTCGCTTTCGATTGGGGATGAGGCCCTCTTCCGCATAGGCCATACCGAAAACCGCACTAAGCCCTGGGACGATG
This sequence comes from Corynebacterium sp. MSK310, assembly GCF_030227355.1. Taxonomy (NCBI): domain Bacteria; kingdom Bacillati; phylum Actinomycetota; class Actinomycetes; order Mycobacteriales; family Corynebacteriaceae; genus Corynebacterium; species Corynebacterium sp. MSK310. Next base: position 11,926 of record NZ_JASPFZ010000016.1, on the reverse strand, counting down.
TGACTTTGTGCTCGGGTGATTTGGTGGTCTTTGGCGGGCCGAAGCGCTTTGCCTACCACGGGGTGGTGCGGGTAAATGATGGCACGCTGCCGGAGGGATGCGGGCTGCAGGAAGGCAGAATCAATATCACCATCAGACAAGTTTCGGCGAGCGCGGTAGGCTAGGGCGGGTTACATAAAGGTTGAAGAAAAGAGGTTTTCTTATGTCCCGAATTGGCATCATCATCGGCTCCACCCGCGATAAGGCGGCAGGCCAGGCAGTAGGCGAGTGGGTCAATGACCTCGCCCAAGGCCGCGAGAACGGCGTGGAGTACCAGCTGTTGGAGCTCAAGAAGTTCAATATCCCCATCCTCACCAGCGAGGTCGTTCCGGGGGCGGCGAATAAGCAGTACGATGACGCCAACGTGCAGGAGTGGTCCAAGGCCGTCGATGCCTGCGATGGCTTTGTCTTCGTGACTCCGGAGTACAACCACTCCGTGTCTGGTGCGTTCAAGAACGCCTATGATTCGCTCGGCGCGGAATGGGCGGGCAAGCCGGTAGCCTTCGTGGGCTATGGCTCCGTCGGTGGCGTGCGAGCGGTCGAGGCTTGGCGCAATGTCGTTGCTAACTTCTCCATGCCACAGCTGCGCAACCAGCTGGACTTTAATATCTTCACCGACTGGAACGACGGCGAATTCCGCCCTAGCGATGACTCCTACGAGCGCGCAAACTCCCTGCTTTCTGAACTCGAGGAGGCCCTTTAAGTAAAAAGCCCTGCACCGTGCCGCGCGCTGCGTAGCATGGGGTGCATGACTGAAAAGAAAGTAGCAGTAGTAACAGGCGCCTCCTCTGGCATTGGGGAGGCCACCGCGCGTTCTTTGGCCAAGGAGGGCTGGCACGTCGTCGTGGGAGCGCGCCGCACAGACCGCCTGCAGCAGCTTGCCAATGAAATCGGTGGCGAGGCCTACGAACTCGACGTTACGTCCGATGTCTCCGTTTCAAAGTTCGTCTCCCACCTCGAGCGCGTAGACCTCTTGGTCAATAACGCCGGCGGTGCCAAGGGCCTGGAGCCGCTTGTTGATACCGCCATTGAGGACTGGCAGTGGATGTACGAGACCAACGTGCTCGGCACCGTGCGCATGATTCAGGCGCTTATGCCCAAGCTTGAGCGGGTGCCAGATCTTTCCGGGCTAATTATTAACGTCGGTTCCATTGCTGGCTGGACCGTCTACGAAGGCGGTTCCGGCTATAACACCGCTAAGCACGGCGTGCGCGTGATTTCTCGCGCGCTGCGCCTAGAAAACCACGATGTGCGCGTTACCGAGATTGATCCTGGCCGCGTGGCCACGGACTTTTCCTTGGTGCGCTTCAAGGGCGATGAAAAGCGCGCGGCCAAGGTGTATGACGGCCAGCTCAACCTCGTGGCAGAAGACATTGCGGAGGCCATCCGCTGGGTCGCCGCCCAACCGGCCCACGTCAACGTGGATACGATGACCATTAAGCCGCGCACGCAAAGCTAAGGCCCCGCGGGGCTCTTAAAAAGAGCAGCGGCGGGGCGGGGCCTAGGCTTTATCTTCCTGCTTGAGCCTTATTGCAGGCCAAACTGATCCCATGCGGCAGGGGCCAGGTTCTGGTACACGTGCTTGTGCTCTTGGTATTCGGCAAGGCCGGTGGGGCCCAGCTCGCGGCCGTTGCCAGACTGCTTGTAGCCGCCCCATTCCGCCTGCGGCAGGTACGGGTGGAAATCATTGATCCAAATGGTGCCGTGGCGCAGGGCGCGGGCAACGCGCTCGGCGCGGCCGGCATCGGAGGTGTACACCGCGCCAGCCAGGCCATACTCGGTATCGTTCGCGATCTCGATGGCCTCTTCTTCGGTGGTGAAGGTCTCGATGGTCACGGTCGGGCCGAAGGCCTCATCGTGGACGCAGTCCATCTCGCGGGTAGCGCCATCGATAATCGTGGGCAGGTAGTACACGCCCTGGCCCAGGTCCGTGGTGCCGGTGCCGTGCTGGCCGGTGGTGTCCTCGCTGGTGGCGGCGCGGCCGCCGGTGAGGATCTTGGCGCCTTGTTCGCGGGCCTTGTCCACGTAGGCGGCTACCTTCTCGCGGTGATCGGCCGAAATGAGCGGACCGGTCTCGGCCTTGTCATCGGTGGGGCCACCGATCTTGATCTTCTCGGCGCGCTCGACCAGTGCGGCAACGAACTTATCGTGCAGGGACTCTTCCACCACGATGCGCGAGCCGGCGGAGCAGACCTGGCCGGAGTGGAAGAAGGCGCCGTTGAGCGCATTATCCACGGCGACGTCGAAGTTGGCATCAGCAAAGATAACGTTCGGGTTCTTGCCGCCGAGCTCTAGCGCCGTGCGCTTGACGGTTTCGGCCGCGTTCTTTGCAATCAGCTTGCCGGTAACGAGGCCGCCGGTGAAGGAGACCATGTCCACGTCGGGGTGCTGGGAGAGCGGATTGCCGCAGTTAGCGCCGGCGCCGGTGATGAGGTTGCCCACGCCATCCGGCAGGCCGCATTCCTTTAGCGCCGCCATGAGCAGCATCGCGGTGTGCGGGGTCAGTTCCGCTTGCTTGAGCACGAAGGTATTGCCGGCAGCAAGTGCTGGGCCAACCTTCCAGGACACCTGCAGCAGCGGGTAATTCCAGGGGGTAATCAGGCCGCAGACGCCCACCGGCTCGGCGTCGATGCGCGAGCGCAAATTGGGGTCTTGTGGGTCGACCACGCGGCCGGCTTGGTGCTGGGCCAGGGTGCCGAAGTACTCGAAAGCATTGGCAATATCGTCCATATCGCCCAGGGATTCCTCGTAGCGCTTGCCGGTATCCGCGGATTCGGCTTGGGCGAAAAGTTCCTTGTGCTCACGGATGAAATCCGCCAGGCGGATGACGATCTTGCCGCGCTCGGCGGACGGCGTTGCGGCCCACTCGCCCTTATCGAATGTTTCACGTGCAACCTGGATGGCACGCAGGGTATCTGCCTCGGATGCCTCGGAGACGACGCCGACGGTGGAGCCATCGGCAGGGCAGATAATGGTGCGGGTCTCGCCATCCTGGGCGGCCTCCCACTGGCCGTTGATGAAGAGCGACTTGGGGGCACCACCGGAGTGCACGCCATGGAGCAATTCGGTGGTCGTGGGATCGAACAAGGTGTTCTGGGTGCTCAAAGTGCAAGCAACCTTTCTTTAATTGAGGCGGTATCGCCTGCCAGTTTAACTATCTTCGCGCCAGGTGCGTTCCGGCTCAGCGCCATCGGAGACATCGGAATCGCCCGGCTGGCTTTGCTGCATGTAGAGGAATGCCAGGTGACGCTCGTACAGGTCCAGCACGTTATTGATGATCTGGTTTTCGGAATAGCCGTAGACGTCATAGCCCAGCGAACCGGTCATGTCGTAGACCTCCAGGCGGTAGTACTCGCCGTCGCCCTCGCAGAAGTCCGGTCGCTCCGCGGAAACCGGGAAGAGCTGGTAGCGGAATTGGCGCTCGTTGTGCAGCCGGACCTCGAGATCGAGCTGGGGCAATTCGGCATCGGGAAGCTCACTGGTGAGCAAGATGGCGTCGTAGCCGCGGGTGCGCATTTGCGTGGCCACCTGCTCGAGGGCGTAGGCGGCAGTTCCCCGCAGGTAGTCATCCATGTCCTGTTTGGTGGGGAAGGAGTTGGCTCGGTCCAGGCGGTTCTTCCACAGGTTGGAATCGCTCGGCTCGCGCTCGGTGCGGCTGCTGATGGCGCCGTGCAATGCGGTTTTCCGGGCCTCGCGCTGGACGATTTCCAGGCGCAGCGACTTCCACAGCGAGAACATGATGAGGTAGACCACGAACGCGAAGGGCAGGCCCATGACCACGGTCGCGGACTGCACGGTGGCAATGCCATCGAGCTGCAGCAATGCCAGGGTGAGCGCGCCGACGGTAATGGACCAGAAAATACGCAGCCACCGGGCGCCATCCTGCCGGTTATCCGTGATGCGGGAGGTGAAGTTGGACATGACCAGCGCACCGGAGTCGGCCGAGGTGATATACAGCAGCAGGCCGATGAAGGTGGTCAGGAAGATGACGATGGCGGAGCCAGGGAATTCCTGGAGCATGTCATAGAAACCCTGCTCCGGAACGTTGATGGCGTTTTCCGCAAATTCCGGATAGTCGCCGGAGCGCACCATATCCAGGGCGGTATTGCCAAAGAAGGACATCCACATCAGGATGAACAGGAAGGGGAAGGTCAGCGTGCCCAGGATGAACTGGCGCAGCGTGCGGCCGCGGGAAATGCGGGCCAGGAATAGGCCGACGAAGGTTGCCCAGGCAATCCACCAAGCCCAGAAGAAGAGGGTCCAAGACTGCATCCAGGTATCCACGCTGGCTTGGTCCTCAGCAAAGGCGAAGGTCTCTAGCGTCCAGGAGGGGAATTTGGAGACGTAATCACCGATATTGGTGACGATGGCATCAAAGAGGTAGGCGGTCTTGCCAAAGACCACGACGTAGACCATCAGCGCGATGGCCAGGTACACGTTGAGCTCAGAGAGGAAGCGAATGCCCTTATCCACGCCGGATACAGCCGATAGCGTCGCAATGACCACCGCGACAATGATGAGCGCCGATTGCAGCCCCAGCCCCTGCTCGATGCCAAAGATGAGGTGGAAGCCGTAGGACAGCTGCACCACGCCGATGCCCAGGGAGGCGGTGACGCCGAAGACGGTGCCCAGCATGGCGGCAATGTCCACGGCCGAACCAATGGGTCCGTGCACGCGCTTGCCGATGAGCGGGTACAGCGCCGAGCGAATAGCCAACGGCATATTCAGGCGGTAGGCGAAGTAACCAAAGGCCATGCCCATCAGCGCATAGAGTGCCCAGCCGGTAAGCCCGTAGTGGAACATGGCATAGACCACGGCCTCTTTGGCGGCTTCCATGGTTTCGCCATCGCCCACCGGCGGATCCATGTACATCGTGACCGGCTCGGCCACGGCGAAGAACATGAGGTCCACGCCGATGCCGGCGGCAAAGAGCATGGATACCCACGAGAAGGTATTGAATTTGGGCCGGGAGTGGTCCGGTCCCATGCGGATGCTGCCGGTATTGGAAAAGGCGATATAGAGGACAAAGACCACGGCGATGGTGGCGGTCAGGACGTAGAACCAGCCCAGGTTCGTGCCGATCCATCCGGTGACGCTGGCGAGGGTATTCGCTGCTGATTCCTGCCCGAAGCCCGCGTACAGCGCCATGGCGATGATGAGAACACCGGAAATGATAAAGGCCGGCCAATTGGGTTTGGGCGCAGCCACCTCATCGGCGCCGACATCATCGCCGGTCTCAGCCTTGTAGCTGCCGACGATGGCGCGTACTTGGTTGCGCGGTTTATGACCCTTGTCCTCAGTTGGGTGAGTTTCCCCAGGGGAGTGAGCGAGAGAGGTGTCGGAATCCCCTGTGCGGGACTCTTCATGGTCGTGCGGACCACGGTTAGCCATCTACTTCTCCTAGTCTTGATCGATTAAGTGCCGAATCTTTCGCAAGAGTGCCCCACAGTCCCCCGAAAAGAGGGGTGAGAGATAGGTTGGTGGCATAAATCATATGCGAGCAATCTATGCGTAAAGACCCCGGATTTCATCTACTCAGATGCATACCCGAACACCGTAAATATACATTAATCTGGGAAAACGTCCACCAGGTGTGTATTCTGGGGTCGCCATTGTGCATAAATGAAAGCGGTTAAGTACAGATTTTTTGCGCACCATACAATGGATCTGCCGCAAATACGGCGAGAACTACGCGTGAGATGGCTCACAGAAGGAAGGGGATTTATGGGTATTGCGGACAAATTGACTAAGAAGCGCTCGACAAAAAAGGCCACGGATGAAGTCAGCGATGTGGTCGTCGTCGGCGGTGGCTCTGCAGGCTCCGTCATCGCGGCTCGCCTGACCGAGGACAAAGACACCCGCGTGCTCGTTCTTGAGGCCGGCCGCCCGGATTCCCTGTGGGACCTATTCATCCACATGCCTTCCGGTTTCTCTTTCCCCATCGGGGCAAAGAACTATGACTGGATGTATGAATCCGATCCGGAACCGGAAATGAATGGTCGCCGCATCTACCATGCGCGCGGCAAGGTGCTCGGCGGTTCCTCTTCCATCAACGGCATGATCTACCAGCGCGGCAACCCCATGGACTACGAAAAGTGGGGCCAGAACCCAGGCATGGATAACTGGGACTTTGCCCACTGCTTGCCCTATTTCAACCGCATGGAAACCACCGCTGCCGCAGACGACGATGATCCGCGCCGCGGCCACGATGGCCCGCTCTACCTGTCCCGCGGCCCTGCTACCTCGCAGCTTTTCCAGGCGCTATTCAAGTCGGTACAAGAGGCTGGCTATAACCTAACCAATGACGTCAACGGTTACCGCCAGGAAGGTTTTGCCCCCTTCGATCGCAATATCAAGCACGGCAAGCGCTGGTCCGCTGCCCGCGCCTACCTGTACCCCAACCAGGACCGCGACAACCTTGAGGTGCGTACCCGCGCATTTACCACCAAGATCCTCTTTGAAGGCACCAAGGCAGTGGGCGTGGAATACGAGTGGCAGGGTGGCACCCACCGCGTCTTCGCAGACAAGATCGTCTTGTCCGCCGGTGCCATCAATACCCCGCAGCTGCTAGAGGTCTCTGGCGTGGGTGACCGTGAGATCTTGGAAAAGCACGGCATCGATGTGGTCAAGCACCTGCCAGGCGTGGGCGAGAACCTGCAGGACCACCTCGAGGTCTACATCCAGTACGAGACCACCAAGTCCACCGCTTCCTCCCAGCCTTACCTGGATAAGTGGCGTTGGCCGTTTATGGGCCTGCAGTGGCTGCTGACGAAGAAGGGCCCAGTGGCTACCTCGCACTTTGAGGGCGGCGGTTTCGTGCGCTCCAACGAGGATGAGGCCTACCCGAACTTGATGTTCCACTTCCTGCCCATGGCGGTGCGCTATGACGGCCAAAAGGCCGACGTTAAGCACGGCTTCCAGTGGCACGTCGGCCCGATGTTCTCCGATACCAAGGGCCACGTGCACATCAAGAGCTCCGATATCCGGCAAAAGCCCTCCATCCTCTTTAACTACCTGCGCACTGAGCAGGACCGCCGCGAATGGGTAGAAGCCGTCCGCGTCGCCCGCTCCTTGCTGGATACCAAGGCAATGGAGGAAGTTGGCGCCCGCGAGTTCAGCCCGGGCCCAGAGGTCCAGAGCGATGAGGAAATCTTGGAGTGGGTCCGCAATGACGGCGAGACCGCACTGCACCCATCCTGCACCGCCAAGATGGGCGATGAGTCCGATCCTATGGCCGTGGTTAACCCAGACACCATGGGTGTATGGGGCGTCGAAGGCCTCTACATTGCGGATGCCTCCGTCTTCCCGTCCGTGACCAACGGCAATATCTACGCCCCAACCATGATGGTGGGCGAGAAGGCTGCCGACCTCATCGCCGGCCGTACCCCGCTGGAGCCAAACCACGCTGAGTGGTACAAGGCCAAGCAGGATATGCCGCTCTACGCTGAGGGCGAAGCAGTCCGCGATCACAAGCACTCCATCCAGGGCGCTGACCACTAAGCACCCTCCCGCCGGATGGCTGTAGCGCCGCGTTCCCTTTTCCTGGGGGCGCGGCGCTTTTGCTTGCCGACGTCCCCCCTTCCCACCGCGCACCCCTACGCCTGACCAGAACCATGATTTAATCGCCTCGCAAGGAACCAGGTCCACTGTAATGGGCCGCCAGAGTAAAGGAGGGCATTGATGCTCAGCATTATCGCTCTAGTCATTAGTATCGTTTTCGCCGTTGCCGTTATTAAAAAGCTCGATGACATCGATGCGCACTTAAAGGAACTACTCGCCTCGCGCGAAGATGGCGAAACACCGCGTTAATCGTGCGGGTGGCTAAGGAGATGGTGAACGAATTTCGAATTAACCAACTGCAAAAGGCCCATACCGACCGTGAAATGGAATTTTCCTGCGATGTAGCTTGAAGGGCTATGGCTTCGTAGATCAAAGTGGTTTCCAAGCAGCAGTGCCAGTACTTTGTACGCGGGGTAGCCAACACCGCCGACTTCAAGTAAGTATCATTCCCGGATACCAGCGAAAAGAGTTAGTCATTTGGCTATTAGAAAGCTTCGCTACGTGTGGTTCGACCCGTACGCAATGTCCGTGAGTGTCTAGCCCTTGATGGAGAACCTGGTGTCAGTGTCGCTGGCCGCACCTACGCCGCCGTCATGTCCGCCGACACCCTGTTCATCACCATCCCCACAGGGGTGGGTGTGGACATCCACGTGAAGATTCTGGAGAACTTCGCCGCCCACGCCCCCCGCGTTGGGTTGGCAGCCGAACCGCGAAGGACCAGTCATCGGCTATCCCATCGACTAATTCTTGCAGGTGGCGGGACTTTCGCGTGACTGTTAGTTCACCCCATTTTAAATAGTTCATCGCATACTGTATAATTCAGCGCATGCTGACTATTGCTTCGCGCCTCGACGTCATGAACCGGCTCGGCCGGGCCATGGCTGATCCGACGCGCTCCCGAATCCTGCTAACCCTACTAGACGGTCCGAGCTACCCGGCCGTGCTCGCGCAAAGCTTGGATCTGACCCGCTCGAACGTCTCGAACCACCTATCCTGCCTGCGCGATTGTGGCATTGTCGTCGCTGAGCCGGAGGGCCGTAAAACCCGCTACGAAATCGCCGATCCGCACCTCGCGGCAGCGCTCGAAGCGCTAGTCAACGCGACACTGGCCGTCGACGAGAATGCCCCCTGCATCGACACTGAGTGCTCGGTGCCCGGCTGCGGCGAGAAAGGAGCGGACGTATGAGTTCAGCATGTGGATGCGAACACGAACCCGCCACGGAGATCGACGAGCTCGATCGGCCATGGTGGAAGGACCCTGAGCTACTGCTGCCGATCTTCTCCGGCGTAGCCCTCATAACAGGACTGGCGCTGGACTGGTCCGACTTGGAGACGCCCGCGACGGTACTGTATTGGGTTGGGCTGCTGTTGGGCGCTTACACGTTCGCGCCTGGAGCGATCCGGAACCTTGTCATGAAGCGCAAGCTCGGCATTGGCTTGCTAATGACGATCAGCGCGGTCGGTGCGGTGATCCTCGGATTCGTCGGAGAGGCCGCGGCGCTAGCGTTCCTGTACTCGATCGCCGAGGCACTGGAAGACAAGGCGATGGACCGGGCCCAAGGCGGACTGCGGGCGCTGTTGAAGCTGGTACCGCAGACCGCGACGGTGCTGCGCGACGGCACAGCGGCCGAGGTCGTAGCGAAGGACCTCGAGGTTGGCGAGCTAATGCTCGTGCGCCCCGGGGAGCGGATCGCCACGGACGGCATCATTCGGTCCGGGCGCTCCAGCCTTGACACCTCAGCGATCACCGGAGAATCCATTCCGGAGGAGGTTGCGCCCGGCGACGAAGTGCCTGCGGGAGCGATCAACTCCGCCGGGGTGCTGGAGGTCGAGACGACCGCAGCTGGAACGGACAACTCGCTGACCACACTTGTGGACCTAGTCGAGCAAGCGCAGGCGGAAAAGGGCGACCGCGCCCGGATCGCCGACCGGATTGCCCAACCCCTAGTGCCCGGGGTGATGATCCTGGCGGTGCTGGTCGGCGTTATCGGCTCGCTGCTGGGCGACCCTGAGACGTGGATCACCCGTGCGCTGGTAGTCCTGGTCGCAGCGTCGCCGTGCGCGCTGGCAATCTCCGTGCCGCTGACGGTCGTGGCCGCGATCGGCGCGGCCAGCCAGTTCGGAGTGGTTATCAAGTCCGGCGCGGCGTTCGAGCGACTCGGCGGCATCCGTCACCTGGCAGTGGACAAAACCGGAACCCTTACCCGCAATCAGCCTGAGGTTACCGGAGTGGTCCCGGCAGACGGATTCGATCGGCCGCAGGTGCTTTCCTTCGCGGCAGCAGTTGAGCAGCAATCGACACACCCCCTCGCTGCGGCGATCGCGGCAGCGGGGCCCGAAGCGCCCACCGCCTCGGACATCAGCGAGGAAGCTGGGCATGGCATCGGCGGCACCGTCGAAGGCCGACGGGTGCTGGTGGGCAGCCCCCGATGGATCGACGCCGGGCCACTGAAAGCAGACGTTGAGCGCATGGAGTCCGAGGGCCAGACCTGCGTCCTGGTCACCGTCGATGACGCTCTCGCCGGGGCGATCGGGGTCCGTGACGAGTTGCGGCCCGAGGTGCCCGAAGCCGTGCAGGCCCTGCACGCCAACGACGTGGAAGTAAGCATGCTCACCGGCGACAACTCTCGCACCGCCCGGGCGCTGGCTGGAATCGCCGGAATCGACGACGTGCGCGCCGAGCTGCGCCCTGAGGACAAGGCAAGCATCGTCGCCGAATTCTCCTCCAAGACGCCGACGGCGATGATCGGCGACGGCATCAACGACGCGCCGGCACTGGCGGGTGCGACGGTGGGCATAGCGATGGGAGCGACCGGCTCTGACGCCGCGATCGAGTCCGCTGACGTCGCCTTCACCGGCCACGACCTCCGGCTAATCCCGAAGGCGCTGCAGCACGCCCGCCGAGGAAGCAGGATCATCAACCAGAACATCGTGCTGTCTCTGGCCATCATCATCGTGTTGATGCCACTGGCGATCAGCGGCGTGCTGGGCCTGGCCGCCGTCGTGTTGGTTCACGAGGTCGCCGAAGTGATCGTGATCTTGAACGGCCTGCGGGCTGCGCAAGCGAAGCGCTGAGGCTGTGACCGGCAAGTCTCATAAGGGTTAAACCACACGCCGAGCGGACACACCTTGGGCCAGGAACGTCATTCGAGTTCACGGTCCGTCTCCGTGGAATTGGGATCGTACCCGGTAGCCTGTCCGTTCTCGGTGCGTGTGGGCACGGGGGCTGTGGGCGAGCCACCACCCGGCACGTGCCCCAGCCGGTCAAGGGCCCCCGAGCGCTCGGCGTCTCCAGTGCAGATCGTGGAAGGATCGAACTTGCTCAGGGACCAAGCGTCACTGCGAGACTCTTTTCGTCCCGCAACTTGAATAGTTCAGCGGCCTTGATGCCACGGACATCTATTCAGAGTGCTGCCGAGTCTCATCGACACAGCCCGCGACTACCTGGGCAGTGTGTTTGACAAAAGACCCCACCCTCATCAGCGTTGAGTCAAGTCCCGTGTAGTGGTGTAGCCGTTTGTGCTTTCGGCTCGATATGAAGTTCGGGGTTTGGTTAGGCGGTTAGCTGGTGGTGGTCGTCACGATGTTCTTCTGGGTGGTGCATGAGGTGTTTGGTGTGTTCGAGTGCGGTCAGTGACATGTAGCGTTTTTGTTGGATCCAATCGTCGTGTTGCTCGGCTAGGACCGCACCGACAAGCCGGATGATGGATTCACGGTTTGGGAAGATGCCGACGACGTCGGTGCGCCGGCGGATCTCTCGGTTTAACCGTTCTGTGGGGTTGTTTGACCACACCTTCGTCCAGACTGGTTTCGGAGCTGCGGTAAACGCCAGTACTTTATCGAGTGATTCCTCCAAATACGCCGCGACGTGAGGGAATTTCGGCTCCAGCAGGTCGACGACTTCGCGGGCTTGTGCCCAGGTGGATGTGGCGTCAGGTTGCTGGAAGATCGTCTGGAACATCGCAGAGACCATCGGCCACCTGTGTTTTCGGGACCTTTTCTTAAGAGGTTCTTCGCGAAATGGGTGCGGCACCGCTGCCACGACGCATTGGGTAGCACTTCGGAAATGGCGTGCTGGATGCCTTCGTGGGTGTGGCTGGTGATAAGGAATACCCCGGTAAGTCCGCGGGCTTTTAAGTCCTGGAAGAAGCCTTTCCACGACGCGTTGGATTCCGCGGTGGCAACGTGCATGTCAAGCATTTCGCGGTACCCGTCGGCGTTGACTCCGGTGGCAAGCAGCACTGAACATTTGACCACCCGGCCGCCTTCGCGCACTTTGATTGTCAGCGCGTCGCACGACACAAAGGCGTACCCGCCGGGGTCTAGT
>NZ_JASPFZ010000015.1:0-52220 GCF_030227355.1 Corynebacterium sp. MSK310 | reverse complement strand
CAACACCGAACGCATCCAACAACGACTCAAGGGCCTGACCCCGATGCAATATCGGAATCAGACCCTTGAACCCCTCACCGCCTAGAATTAAACCAGTCCAACTTTCGGGGGCCAGTTCAGACATGAGTGCGGGCTTTAGTTATGCGTTCATCTACGAGCCAGAACATAAAACCCCGCCCTTCGCGCTCACGGGGCGGGGAACCCGCCCGTGAGAATGAACCGCCCGCGAGCGCGAAGGGCGGGCGAGGGTGAGGCTGAGGTAGGAGGCCGACCCAGATGTGCTAGCTACCTCCGGCCGCGCTCTCCGTTAAGCCTGGCATTGTGAGGATACGCTCTTGTCGTATTTGGAATATTGCTTCAAAGCGTCATAGAAGGCGTCGGAATAGCCGGTGGCGCCTTCGGGAAGCGGGTGCACGCCATCGGAGTAGAGCATGTCCGGATTATTTTCGGCATAGCCACACCAGTCGGCAATATAAGCATTGTCGTATTCCTTGGCGGCGTCGATGACGTCCTGCTGGGACTGCGCCATCCACTCGCGATCACCGTAGGGAACAACCATTACCACGGTATGGTCCTTGCCGATGATGTCCATGGCCTGGCTGATTTGATTTGGCTGGGCGGCGCCGTTGGTGCCGAAGCCCAAGAATACGGTATCGCGCAACGTGCCGGCGTCCTTCATTTGTTGAAGGATTTGGATACCCACTGTGTAGTGGCGGGATTCCTGGGCATCGATATAAATGCCAGGGAAACGTTGGCTGAGGGCATCGCTAGCCGCCAGCATCACCGAATCACCGATCGCGGTAATATCTGTCCCCTTCGGGATGGGGCGGGTCTTGGCGTCATCCTTTGCTTCGTCTTTATCGTCTTCAGTCGATGTTGTTGACGGAGCGGATGCCTCCGGTGGAGGTGGGTTATTGCTTTCGTTTTGCTGCTGGAGCTGGTCGAGCTGCTGCTCCAATTCGGTCTTGTCGCTGGAATTAACTACGCCGTACACAACGCCCACCAGAGAGGCGACAACCAAGAACGGGACGACAGGCCACATGGCCTTGCCAAAACCATCCTTGAGTTCGCTGAAGCTCGGGCGCGAGGCCCAGTAGTTCTTCCACGTCTTCTTGTATCCGCCGCGGCGGAAAGGATTCTCGATGAACTGATAAGAGATCTCCGAGAGGATCAGGGAGATGGGGACGGCGACAAGACCCAGAATCCAAGTATTCTCAGAATTCTGATTGCCGTGGAATAGCGCCTCCAAAATCATGATGACTGGCCAGTGCCACAGGTACAGCGAGAAGGAACGCTGACCCAACCACCGACTGACCTTCGTCCTAAACAGCGGCGTCATCGGGCCGTACTCGTGGATGACACCCCACACCATGAGGGCACCAAGGATGCTGGTGATAAAGAGCCCGCCGCGGTAGGTAAATTCGGCATCGTCAGGCATGAGGAATAGCTGCGCGACATAGCCGATGAGCGCCAAGAAGCCAATGATGCCGGCGGCGCGGGTTTCTACCTTGCCGGAGGTGGCCCAAGAATCCGCGTTGGGATCGGACTTCGTAGAGGTCACCAACAAGGAGAGGACAGCGCCGGTCAACAGGCCGAATGCGTGGGTATCCGTGCCGTAGTACACGCGGGTGGGGTCTTCACCTGGCGTAAAGATAAACCACATGGCTGCGAAGGAGGCAAGCCCCAGCACGCTGGCGACGACGACCGGAAGGCGGCGCGGCTGGCGTGACGAGATGCGGAAAATACCCAGCATGAGCAGTGGCCAGATGAGGTAGAACTGCTCTTCTACGGCGAGTGACCAGTAGTGGGCGAATACCTGGATCTCGTTATCGGCGAAATAGGATTGCGAGGTCGCAATCTGCGTCCAGTTATTGACAAAGAACAGGGTGCCGAAGAATTGCTGACGCAGGCCGACGGCCAAATCGCCGCCAACCCACGCAACGATTGCCGTACAGAAAACGAGCACGGCGACGGCGGCCGGCAGGATGCGCCTAAAGCGTCGGACCCAAAAGTCTTTCAGGCTAATCGTCCCGGACGTGCGGTATTCGCGCACGAGGAGTGACGTAATAAGAAATCCGGAGAGGACGAAGAACATGTCCACGCCCAAGTAACCGCCGGGTAGGGCGTCGTCGAAAAAGTGGTAAAAGACAACGGCGAGAACGGCTAGGCCGCGCAGGCCATCGAGGCCCTTGACTTGGCGTAGCCGCGCGTGCCGCTTCTTGCGCACGTTTTTATCCTCTGGCGGTATTGCAAGTACTTCAGAGTCGTTTTGTTGATTCTGCAAGGGGTATTTCGATTTATTGGCGCCCTGCTTGCCTTGCGCAGACGACTGCTCCGCAGAGTGATTGGCTGCAGGTTGTTGTTCCCGCGCGTTCTCTTCGGCAGGGCGCTTAGCCTGAAAGGCCTTCGTGGGCGCGGTCTTCTCTCCGCTTGGGTTCCCAGGCTTTAGTTCTTGCGCAGAGGCGGACCCCTGGATAGAGGCAGGCTCCTGGACGGAGGCGGGGCCCTGTGCCGCGGCGGATTCTTGTGCGGTTTGGCGCTGCTCTGGTCGCTTGTGACTAGATGCGCGCTGTTCAGGCTTGTGCTGTTTGGACTTAGCTTGCTCAGGCGTGTGTTGTTTGGGCTTTTGGGCGGGCCAAGACTGCTGGGTGGGAAATTCAGAGGTTCCTTGTGCGACGTTCGCCGAATCATCGGCGGGCTTTGCAGGGCCAGAAGGCTTGGCCGTACCCGAAGGACGAGCGGCGTCGGAGGACCGAGTAGTACCGGAAGACTGGGATGCGCTAGCGGAGTTTTTAGGGCGGGAAGTACTAGGACTGCTGGACGTACCGCCGGGGCTCGCTGGGAATTCCTTCGTCTCGGCCGCGGGTTGCTGCGGTTTCTTAGATCCTTTGGGCGTGGCTGGCTTTATCGGTTGGCGTTTTTTCGCTTCGGCCTTTTTCTGCGCGGAACCGTTTTGCTTGTTTTGGGTAGTGCCCTTAGTTGGAGCGGATTTGGCGGCCTTCGCATTTTGGGTGCGAGTTGCCTGCTTTTGTTGCGGCGTGGGCGTACCTATCTGGCGCGACTGGCGCGCGAGACCACGGTTGATGTCCGTAGGCTTTGTTTGTGCAGCTTTCTTACTGTCCTGCTTGCCTTTGTCCTGTGGTGTTGACTTGCTGTTTTGCCCACTCGAGCGGGGAGCCTGTTGTTGCTTCCGCGCGCCTTTATCAGTGTGGCTTTCCGCATTCGGTTCGGTGGGTGCGGCGGATTTAGGCGTAGAAGCCTCAGTGGAGGAATCACCTGTAGGCCCATCCTTTTGCCGCGTCGAAGGCGGCGTGGCCTCATTACGCTCGGAATCTTTCTTCCCCAGCAGCGAGCGCAGAAAACGATTCACATGAACTCCCATTGCACTACGAAAATGTACTAATCGGCCAATTTTAGACCGCGAGCAGCGCCATTACCCAAAGTAGAGAGCACGGCGTGGCGCGGGAAATTGGCAATATTTTACGGATAGATGGTGAAAGAAAAGAGTCTAATCCTATTGGCTGGCAAAAAGCTGATTCAGCACTGTCAGCACCCCATACTCGGTATTGGGCGGGGCGATTGTATCGGCAATGGCTTTGAGCTTAGGATGCGCATTGTCCATGGCAATGGCGGTGCCAGCGGCTTGGAGGAGTTCGAAATCATTGAGGAAATCCCCAAACGCCGCGGTGCGAGATTGGGGGATACCCAGCAGCGATGCCATGGTTTCTAGCGCCACCCCCTTATTGACCCCGGCCGCCATCACATCGAGCCACACTGCCCCAGATACCGCAATATTGTGCTCGGGCACGGCCTCGCGCAGCGGATCGTGGAGGTGTTTCTCGCTGCCATCGGCGCAGAAGGCCGCGATTTTGATAATGTCCTCATCGAGCAGATCGTGCAGGTCATCCACCCAGATGATGGATTTATAGTACTTGGAAATTTCGGCGGAGGCTTGCTCGTCGATGCCCGTTTCCACAAACGCCGTAGCTGGCGTGCACAGCACCACGGTGTGGGGTTGGGCTACCGCGTCGAGCGCTCTCACCGCAGCGTGGACGGCCGATGACGGCAGGGGCGTAGTGCTCAGCAGCTCGTTATTGTGCACAACCACGGAGCCATTTTCCGCAATAAAGGTATCTTCATGAGGAAACATCTCTTGCAGGGTGGCGAGCTGGCGCCCCGATGCTGGAACGAGGGTGACGCCAAGCTCGGTTGCGCGCTGGCTGGTCGCCGCGAATCCTGGCGGCAAGTCGCCGTTTCCATCGAGCAGGGTGCCGTCCATGTCTAGGGCGATAAGCTGTGGAAGCAAAATTAAGACCTATCTGTGAAGTCGCAAACGGTAGCTAGGTATATGAGTTGTGTGTCACAATAGGGGATATGACTAATGATGCACCTATCGTGTCCTCAATCCGCAACCATACCGGAGTCATTGAGCTCAACCGCCCAAAGGCTCTCAACTCCCTGAGCCCAGAAATGATCGATCTCATTGCCGCCGCTTTGGATAAGTGGCGCGATGATGACGAGGTAGAGCAGGTCCTTTTGACCTCTACCAACCCCAAAGCTTATTGCGCCGGCGGCGATGTCCGCTTGGCCCGCGACGGCATCGTGGACGGCAAATACGGCGAAGTGGATGACTTCTTTGCCTCGGAATACACCCTCAACGGGGATATCGCGGAATACCCCAAGCCGGTCATCGCGCTGGTGGATGGCATCGCTATGGGCGGCGGTCTTGGTGTCTCCGCGCACGGCTCGCACTGCGTGGTCACGGATAAGACTTTCGCCTCCATGCCGGAGATGAATATTGGTTACGTCACGGATGTGGGCATGGCGTATGCCTCCCAAAACGCCGTAGGCACGCGCGGTAAGGCCTCGCCAGAGCTCGCGAAGTTCTGGGGTATTACCGGCTACCGCATGTACGCCGCCGACCTCGTGTGGAGCGGGCTGGCCACTGACTACGTAAAAGACGGCGATGCCTTTGCCAGCGACGTCATTGACAAAGGCATTGACGCCGCGCTGGAACAGCACTCCGTGCAGCCAGAAGATGAGGCCCCGCTTGCGGAGCTCATCGAGGGGATCGAGGCTAGCTTCCGCCACGGTTCCTGGCAGGACATCATCGCTGCCGCAGAGGAGTACCCAGAACTGAAGGAGCTGGTAGAAAAGCTTACCGCGCAGGCCTGCCCGACCTCCATCGTGGCCGCGCTGGAGCTCTACCGAGCAGAGGCGAAATGCTCGAGCATTCGCGATGCCCTTGAGCTGGAAAAGAAGCTGGGTGCTTATATGTATCGCCGCGATGACTTTTCCGATGGCGTGCGCGCGGTATTGGTGGATAAATCCAATGACGCGGCATTCAAACCGGCAAGCGTCGCGGATGTGGATGTAGACGTCATCCGCGATGTATTAGCTAAAGATTAATCCCGCGGAAGGAGGCGTAGGCTGCTCGGGCCCGCGCCTCATTGATCTCTCGGGGTGGGGTAGCCGCCAGCGTTGCCTCCGTGGCCGCGGATGTGGGCTGCGGCAAATGCAGCGCTTCGGAATCGAGGAGGACGAGGCCGACGCGGCCATCGGCAAGCGTGGTGCCCACCAAAGTCCACATGCCCAGGATGGGCAGGGCTAGCTGGGGTATCTGCCGGGCGCGCGCGTAGTCCAGCGGTAGCGCGGGCCGGATTAGCGCCGGTACCTGGTGATCGATGCCGAAGCGGTACAGGTTCGCGGCAGCCTGCGCGGCTGCGGTGTCCTTGACCTCAGGATCGGCCCACGCCCACAGGAATCGCTCCTCCGAAATGGTGGCGATGAGTACCGCCGTGGCCTCGGCCTTCCCGCCAGAATAGCGGATCTCCGCCGTTGCCTCGTTCGCATTGAGGTGCACCGTGGCCTCGGGGAAATTGCCCTGGAAGTACATCTGGTGCTCCATGCCGTAATAAAAGGCATCCTCGATGATGCGGGTATCCTTCATGCCCGGCTCGATGGCGGTAATCTGCGGCGCACTCTCTGCGCTAGAAAAATACAGCGTCGTTCCATCGGAAAAATGCTCGACGGACTCCGCAGTGGAGTCCGCGGCAGATTCCGCGCCGACCTCTGCGGCCGTGATGCCTAAGTGGTGGGCGAGTTCGTGCACCGCGCGTTGCTCATCAATGTCCGGCGCGCTGCGGCGAATGCCTGCTGCAACGCTGGTGGGAAAGTCGAGGCGAGGGTGAAAATCCACAGCAATAATCGCCTCATGATCGCCTTGTTGTGCCCGCAGTACCGGGGCATTGCCGGCCAAGAGGCGAGCGAGGGGGATGAACTTTGCCGGGTCATCCCCGCCCTGCGGCAGGTCGGCCTCCGCCTGCATCGCCCACTGCCAGGTAGGCGAATCGGCGCGATCGATGACGGCGATGCGTGTGCCCCGGAAGTCTTTGACACCGGAGGGAGAGCTGCAGCGGATTTCCACGGGCTGATTGTGGTTAAGGCGCCCCTCGGAATCCATTGAG
Organism: Corynebacterium sp. MSK310; assembly: GCF_030227355.1. Lineage (NCBI taxonomy): Bacteria > Bacillati > Actinomycetota > Actinomycetes > Mycobacteriales > Corynebacteriaceae > Corynebacterium > Corynebacterium sp. MSK310. The sequence continues at coordinate 45,753 of NZ_JASPFZ010000015.1, read as the reverse complement.
GGGGTGAGGAAATTAAATTCCACGTCGGTGGTATCGCCCAAGCGGGCCCGGAAGGCGGCATCAAGGCCCGACTGAATAAAGCAGGCATCGCGGGTGGCCTGGGCAAGCGAATTCGAAGTATCCATAATTACCTACGAGGATACTGAAACCTCATACGAGGCCGCGCAGGGTGGCAAAGGCGTGGTGGACCAGCTCATCGCGTTCCCTTTTGCCGGGGGACCTGCCCAATTCGCAGCGCCTTTTCAGCTCTTGCTGGCAGGCATTGCCGGTGCTGCCGCACGCGGTCAAGATGATGGTGAGCTCGAAGGCCGAATATTCGGGGTAGCGCTCTTGAAAGGCAACGACGACACGGTGCGTGACGCTATCGAATTTCTTCTTTTCCTCGGCGGTGTGGCTGAGGTTTTCCATCGCCTCGCCGATCTTGAACAGGCTGTGCAGCGAGCGCAGCTCCATGTCTTCATTGTCTAGGGCATCAATGAGCGTTAATTCCAAGACCGAAGAGATGGGCTCGCCGGGAAAGGCGGTGGGAATATCCGCCGCGAATGCCTCGAGGACATCCGCGGTGTAGTGCAAGAGGGAATCTGCCACCGAGGAAAAATAATTGTGGAACGTGCGCGGGGAGACCCCGACGGCGTTGGTGATACCTGAGACCGTGACTGCCTCAGCGCCGCCGTCCAAGGCGAGGCGGGCCGCGGCATCAGACATGGCCTGCCGCGTTGCTCGCTTCTTGGATTCGCGCAAACTAGTCACGATGAACCTTTCCTACCTTGTCGTGCTGAAAGCGCATGAGTGCCTCGCGCTCCTTGTGAAGGGCTTCGCCCTCGATATCCATATTAGGCACGATCTTATTCAACCACTTGGGGAACCACCACGCCTTGTCTCCTAGGAGGAACATGGTGGCGGGGATGACCATCATGCGGATAACGAAGGCATCGATAAGCACGCCCATTGCCAGGGCGAAGCCCATGGTCTTAATGAATGGCTCGTCCATCAGGATGAATGCCGCGAAGACCGAAATCATGATGAGCGCTGCGGCCGTGACCACGCGCGCGCCGTGCTTAAAGCCATTCGAGGTTGCGTTGGCGGCGGTCTTGCCGCTGACGTAGCCCTCGCGCATGCGGGTGACCAAGAAGACCTGGTAGTCCATGGCCAGGCCAAAGGTTAGGCCGATGAGCATGATGGGCAGGAAGGATAGCAGCGGCTGCGGGTCGTTGACGAGGCCGAACATACCCTCTTGCCAGATGCCAACGGTGATGCCGAAGGTGGCGGCCACGGAAAGCCCGTAGCCCGCGGCGGCAATGAGTGGAACCCAAATGGAGCGGAAGACCAGCATCAAGACGATGAAGGCAAGGCCCAAGACGATGGCCACGTACGGTACGAGCACGCTACTCAGGCGCTCAGAAATATCGTCGAAGATCGGGGTGATGCCGGTAATGCCGTAGGAACCGCCGTCCTTAGAAAATTCGCCCTGATACTCGCGCAGGCGCTCCAAGGTCTCGGTGGTTTTCTCATCGGTTGCGCCGGTGGTCGGCGTGATCATGATCTGGGCGGCATCGCCATTGTCCGTGGTTTGGATGATTTGGGCGTTATCCACGCCCTCGGTGTCGTTGAACTTGTGGAGCAGATCCTGGAAGGCCGGCATGCGGTCTTGTTCGGAGACGTCTTCCACATTGACGAAGGCGATCATCGGGGCATTGCGGCCTGGACCAAAGGCCTCCTCGGACATCTCGTAGGCCTCACGCTGCGGGGTGCCGGGTTTAGCGGAGCCATCGGTAGGCATAGCCAGGCGCATATTCGCAAACGGGCTGGCCAGGATGGCAAGCACGATAACGCCTACGCCTAGGTGCAGCCACGGGTGGGCGCGCACGCGGCGGACCCAGCGCAGGCCCATGGTTGGCTTCTCGTCCTCGGGGTCTGAAACCTTGGGGCCGGGCACGCGTCCGGCGAAGATCTTGGTGCCCAGCAGGCCCAGCACGGCGGGGATAAAAGTATTGGCCACTAGAACGGCGATGACCACGGTGCCCGCGGCGGCAATAGCCATGGTGGACAGGAATGGAATGCCGATAATGGTTAGGGCCGCCAGGGCGATGACCACGGTGGTACCGGCGAAGACGACGGAGCCGCCGGCGGTGCCCAGCGCCATGCCCATGGCGTGAGCGCGGGTGCCCTTATCCATCTTCTTCAGTTCCTTGGCCAGTTCCTTTGGTGTCAGGTTATTCAGGCCCGAGGAGGTGATGAGCTCATTGCGGAAGCGGTTGACAATGAACAGGGCGTAGTCGATGCCCACGGCAAGGCCGATCATGGAGGCTAGCGTCGGGGTCATATCGGAGACGGTATCGGTAAAGATGGTGGCCAGCTGTACGCCGAGGATGCCGATGCCCACGCCGATGACGGCGGAAATCAGCGGCATGCCGGCAGCTACGAAGGAGCCGAAGGTCACCAGCAATACGATGGCGGCAACCACCATGCCGATAAGTTCGGCGCTGCCATTCATGCCAGCCTCGGCCATCGCAAAGGCATTGCCCTGGTACTTAACGGAGAGGCCTTCGCCGTCATGCTCGTGCAGGACATCCGTTACCGCAGCCATATCGTCATCGTTGATGTCCATGACATCAGCGGCATCGAAGGCGATGGTGACGGTGCCGGTGGTCCTATCCTCGCTCAGCGGGGAAAGCTGCTGCAGGTTCTTCGCAACCTGCTCTTCGGGTATGCCTTGGGCCCGCATCTGCTCGCCCATTTGCTTTTCCATGCCAGCGGCGGCGAGGACCGGGCTGACCAACTCATCCTCGTTCTTCAGCGCACCGGTGTCCTTGAGATCTTGGAGCAGCTTGTCGATGTCCCCGGCAACGGCATCATCGCTCAGCTCCTTGCCCGCAGGGGCCTGGATGACCACGGTGCCCTCTGGGGAGCTCATGGCATCGGTATCTTGATCGAAGTGCTCCATCATCTCTTCTTGAGTAGTGGTGGAGTCCATCTCTGGCATGGCGAAGTTGGGGTTCGGGGTTTTGGCAAAGCCGGCGGTGAGGCCGACCATCGCCACCAAGACGATGAGCCAGAAGGCGAGGAAGGGCCATACCGTGCGGTAGGACCAGCTTCCCAGCCGGTAGAGGAATCTGGACATGGTGAGCTCCTTTATGCGTGAGAGGTGTGGGCACTGCTTCTAAAACCTTGCATAGTCTATGCAATCTTGCGGAAATGGTGCAAAATAAGGTGCAGGTAGGCATAGTAGCTCTTTAATGTGACCTATAACCCAGCCCAGCCCAGAGTGCACAGGGTGGCGCGAAGGATAGGTAGACTATCGCGCATGATTCACGCGGTAAGTTTCGCCCTCTTGGATTCGGTCAATGCCTTGCTCATTGGCATCCTCGTGGCCATCGGCATCATGCTCCCGCGCGGGAAGTACCGCTGGATTGCCGGCCTAGTCATCCTGGGCGATTGGTTGGGAGTTCTTACCGCCGCGGCCGTGGTCATGTTCGTCCTATTGGGCGTGCGCGAACAGATAGCGGCCATTTTGGAGTCACCGATTGCCGGCGGCATCCTCATCATCGTCGGCATCGCCCTGGCCTTTGCCGCCTGGCATTCCCAGGGAAAACCCAATGCCTTGATCGGGCGCATGCTGCAACCACTGCGCAGGCCTTCTATCACCACCGTGCTTATCGGGTTCGTGATGGGCGTGGTGCAATCGCTGACCTCCGTGCCGTTTTATTTTGGCCTCATGTTCTTAGCCACCGAGGATCTGTCGCTCGCCGCCCAATACGGCGGCCTTCTGTGGTACGCCACCCTGGCGCTTTCCCTGCCGGTGGTGTGCGGACTTTTCATCGCCGTGGTGCGCGCCCACCCAAACTCAGCTGCGGGCCGAGTCTTTGCGGCGGCGCGCGAAAACAGCACGCGGGTTGCGCTCATCAGCGGCTATGTAGTTGCCGCCTTCCTTATCATCATGGGTGTCGTGAACCTATAGGGATGCGCTAGTCAAAGTAGACATCATCAAGCGCGAGCTCAGAGGCAGATTGCTGTTGTGCAAGGTCCACGTAGCGCGCGGCGTGTGGGATAAACGCCGCGGACTGCTCGGCGGAAAGCTCGCGACGCACGGTGGCCGGGACGCCGGCGGCCAAGGAACGGGCCGGGATTTCCGCGCCCTCGCGCACCAGCGCGCCGGCGGCGATGAGTGAACCGGGCCCGATGGTGGAGCGAGATAGCAGGGTAGCGGACATGCCCACCAGGCTGCCAGCGCCCACATGGGTGCCGTGGAGCATGGCCATGTGGCCTACCGTGACATCGTCTTCAAGGATGCACGGTGCCTCCCGTTCCACGTGGATAACGCTATTGTCTTGAATATTGCACCGGCTGCCAATGCGGATGGGGCCGACATCGCCGCGCAGCACGCAGCCATAAAATACGGAAGAATCTGGGCCGATTTCCACATCACCAATGATGGTGGCATTCGGCGCGATCCACGCGCTGCGGTGGATGCGCGGGCGCGCGCCTTGGAAGGGATAAATAGGCATTATTCCACCACCACCGCGAGGCTGGGGGACAGCTCGAACTCGCTGGGGGCATCGGCAAGCGATGCCCCTGCAAGCTCGGCCTGAGAAAGCGCGCTCGCCAGCGTCGGCGTGATGGGGATGATCCAGCCGTGCTTGGGATCTTTGACCGGCAGCACATCCTTCGTTACGGCGGGAAAATGCGCCGTGGTGGTGGGGGAGATAAGGGTCGCGGACTCGCGCGAACCGGCGAGCTCAGCAAGGGCCCGCGCGCCCTGCTGGCCGGTGATAATGATGATCAGCTGGCCGGCGGTCCTAATATCTAGCCGGTCTACCTGCACGGTCGTCGCGACGGAATCAGGCCGCGCCAAGTGCGGCGCCCCATTCCCGGTAAGTTTGGCAAGAGCGTCCAATAATCCCATAGCGTTCAAGTCTAGCCGCGCAGCCAGGAAGCGGGGTTGACCGCCGTAACATCGCCGCGCGTATTATGGGAGACCATGATTGATGCCAGCAACACCGCCCTTGTTATCGAAGGCGGCGGAATGCGCAATTCCTATACCGCCGCCTGCATAGTCAAACTCATCCAAGAAAACGTCACCTTTGGATGGGTAGGCGGAGTATCTGCCGGCGCCTCTCACACGGTCAATTACCTCTCGCACGATGCCAAGCGCGCGGAGGAATCCTTCACGGATTTTGTCAATAACCCCAGCTTTGGCGGCGTGGGCTCGTTGGTGCGCGGCAATGGCTATTTCAATGCGGAATATATCTATGAGCGCTCCGCGGATAAGGATATGCCCTTTGACTGGGATGCGTACCGCGAACATCCAGCGGATATGGTGCTTGCCGCCGCGCGGGCCGATACCGGCGAATCCGTGTATTGGACCCGCGATGATGTGAAGGAACCAGAAGATCTGTATGTGCGGGTGCGCGCCTCCTCTACGCTGCCGCTGCTTATGCCCATTCGCATCATCGATGGCTCGCCCTATGTGGACGGCGCCTTGGGCTCGTCCGGCGGCATTACCATCGAGCAGGCGGAAGAGGCTGGCTACGAGAAATTCCTCTTCATCGGCTCCAAGCCGCGCGGATATGTCCGCCCCGAGGTAGCGCGCCCGGCGATTACCCGCCGCATCTTCCGCAAGTACCCCGCTATTGCCGATGCCCTCATTGGCCGCCCGCCCATCTATAACGCGGCCAAGGACCGGCTCCTCGAGCTAGAGCGCCAGGGCAAGGCGCAGCTGTTTTTCCCGGAAGATATGCAGGTGGCCTCTACCGAGCGCAATGTGGATAAGTTGCGCGCGAATTACCAGGCCGGCAAGGCGCAAACCCATGCCGAGTGGCCAAAGTGGAAAGAATTCCTGCTGGACTAGCTCACCTCTGGGCCGTGGTGTGAGATCGCCCTCCTGATTCTTTGTGGCATCAGGAGGGATAATCGCGTGCGCTTTACTAATGGCGGTATTCGGTGCAAGGTGCCAAGCTTTTTCAGCTAGCTAAATCGCGCCAAGCTCCTAAGATTGCACAGCGTGTTAGCGATTTTTGATGGCAATATTTGGCTGAGCATTTTCTTCATGATCGTGCTCGGCACGCTTTTTGGCATGATTCCCTTTGGCCCGCTGCGCTTCGGCGCGGCGGGTACCCTTTTTGTCGGCTTAGCCTTCGGGTCCTTTATTGATCTGGATGACAATATCCTTAGTTCCTTGCAGAAGCTGGGTTTGGGCCTCTTTATCTATATGCAGGGGCTCTCTGCCGGCGAGGCCTTCTTCAAGGGCTTTTCTACCCAGCTAAAGCACATGTTGCTCGCCACTGTGGCGGTAATAGCCGCGGCGGCCGCGGCGCTGGGCATAGGCAGCCTCATGGGGCTATCGCCGCTGGCGGTGACCGGCGTATTCTCCGGCGCGACGACGTCCACGGCATCGCTGGCCGTGGCCCAGCAGCAATCCGGCGAGGAGCTGCCCGCCGTGGGCTATTCCTTGGCCTATCCAGTCGGCGTGGCCGTGGCCATCCTCCTCGTGGCATTCATCCTGCGGCATAGTTGGCCCGCGCAGAAGGACCAGGACCACTCGGCGGAAAAGATTTTCCGCTCGCGGACGATTAAGGTCACCCGCGATATTTCCTATGCCGAGCTGCGCGAGAAATTCGCGGATCATTTCATCATCGCCACCATCCGCCGCGGCCGCGATATCGACGTGCCGGGCGATAACCCAGAATTGCACCGCGGCGATGTCCTGCGCGTGCTGGTGACCAAGGCAAAAGCTAAGGAGCTTACGGATGCCCTGGGAAAGCGCCAGCCCCAAACCCCGTTTGTGGATAAGCGCCTGGTCAATGAGACCGTGGCCATTTCCAATGAGGATATTGAGGGCCGCAAGGTCAAGGAGTTAAACCTCTTTTCGCGCTACGGCGCGCGGATTGTGCGGGTGCGCCGCGGCGATGAGGAATTCCTTGCCACCAATGAAACCCACCTTGAATCCGGCGATGACCTAGAGATCGTGGTCAAGCATGACCGCCTGGGTGATGTTCGCGATTATTTTGGCGATTCCGTGACCGCATACTCGCAGCTTAATTGGGTAGCACTCGGCGGTGGGCTGACCATCGGCTACCTGATTTCCCTCATCGTGATTCCTCTGCCCGGTGGTGCGTCCTTCGAGCTCGGGTTCGCGCTGGGCCCACTGATCACCGGCCTAGTCCTCGGCGCCCTGCACCGCACCAGCCGCATTCCGTGGCAGATCCCGTCTCCGATTAATACTGCATTTCAGCAGTGGGGGCTTGCCATCTTCTTGGCCTCAGTAGGCCTGTCCTCCGGCGAGGCCTTTGTGTCCACCGCCTTTTCTTGGATGGGGCTGAAATCCATGGTGCTGGCCGCGATCATCGCCGTTATCATCATTGGGATTTTCGCGGTGGCCAGCCGTTTTATGGGGCAATCCGAAACCCGCACCTCCGGCGGAATTTCCGGCCTCTTTGGCCAGCCCGCGGTGGTCAATTACGCCACGGGCGCCAGCTCGGATTCGCGAATACTTACCGGCTATACCTCCACCATCGTGGTGGCGCAGTTCATGAAGATCGTGGTCATCCCGGTCATGCTGCTCTGACGGGGCAGCCGCTCTATTAATCCGCAACCAAGGTCTCCATGGTCAGCTCTGGGTGTTCCTTCTCAATGAAGGCGAGCTTCCACTTATCGCCAAATAGGGCGATGAGCTCGCCGTCCTGGCGGGTGAAGATCTCCACGCCGCGCTGGCGGCCGAGTTCCGGTGCGGATTCGGCATCGGTGCGCCGCGCCACGGAGTAGGGGATGGGCTCGGTGACGGTTTCGACGTTGTACTCGAATTCCATGCGGGCCTGCATGACCTCGAACTGCATGGGGCCGACCGCCGCCATGACCGGGGAAGCATCACCGCGCGCATCGTTGCGCAGGACTTGCACTACGCCTTCGGCCGAGAGCTGTTCCAAGCCCTTGCGGAAGGCCTTGTACTTGCCCAGCGATTTCGCGCGCAAGATGCGGAAGGCCTCCGGGGCGAATTGGGGCATGGGCTTGAACTGCACCTTTTTGCCGGAATAGATGGTGTCACCGGGTGCTAGCGAGCCCGCGTTGACGAGGCCCACGATATCGCCTGGGTAAGCGGTATCCACGGTATCGCGGGTGCGGCCAAAGACCGTCAGCGCATACTTGGTGGAAAAACTGCGGCCGGATTGGGCGTGGTTGACCTGCATTCCGCGCTCGAATTCGCCGGAGACCACGCGCATAAACGCCAAGTTGTCGCGGTGTTTTTGGTCCATGCCCGCCTGCACCTTGAAGACGACGCCGGAGAAGTCATCGGCTACCTCGCGGACCTCATCGATAGCGCTGGTGGCTGCCTCCACGGCCTTGGGATCGGATTCGCGGGAATGCGGCGCCGGGGCGATGGCACACAAGGTATCCAGGATCTGGTGGACACCGAAGTTCAGCATGGCCGAGGCGAAGATGAGCGGGGAGGTCACGCACTGCTCAAAAAGTTCTTGATCGTGCAGGGCGCCATCGGCAGCAAGCAGCTCGGCTTCCTCTACCGCGGTTTCCCACACATCCTCTTCCTTTTCTTCTGCGGCGGCAGGATCGTAGTGCTCTTCCGGCGCGATGGTGGAACCACCGGCGGTGCGGATGAAGTGGATGTAGTTATCGGCCTCGCCGTCATCATTGATGTGGGCCAGGCCGCGGAAATCGCCCGCGATGCCCACCGGCCAGTACAGCGGGGTGGGCTGCAACTGGATTTCGTTTACGATCTCATCAACGAGCTCGAGTGGCTCGCGGCCCACGCGGTCCCACTTGTTGATCACCGTGACGATGGGCAGCCCGCGCGCCTTACAAACGCGGAAGAGCTTGAGGGTTTGTGGCTCGAGGCCCTTGGCGGCATCGATAAGCATCACTGCGGCATCTACCGCGGTGAGCACGCGGTAGGTATCCTCCGAAAAGTCCGCGTGACCTGGGGTATCAACCAGGTTGATCATATAAGGCTCGCCCTCGTGTCCCTCCGGGGCGTATTCAAACTGCAGCGCGGACGAGGCGACGGAGATGCCGCGGTTTTTCTCCATGTCCATCCAGTCAGACACGGTGGACTTGCGGTTGCCCTTGCCGTGGACCGCGCCGGCCTCATTAATCACGTGCGCATGCAGCGCCAGCGCCTCCGTCAGCGTGGACTTACCGGCATCCGGGTGGGCTATAACGGCGAACGTGCGGCGGCGCGAGGCCTCAAAAGCGACAGAACTCATGCGCCATAGTCTAGTGGTTTCCCGCTACCACTCCACATTGAGGCGGCGGCCCAGATCCTCAAAGACGCGGTGTGCCACAGAGGTATTCTTCGCAATCGGGCGCTGCATGCCCAGCGTGCGTTTATTATTGTAGTATTCCCCGGACTGAAAATGGATGCCCTCGGTGCCGGTGAGGAAGTAGGCCAAGTTCTCGCCGCCGGCCTCTGCGGTGCCAAAGGCCTTGCCGATGACCCCGGAGTACAACTTGCCGGTCAGCCCCTTAGAGGACTTGCCAAACTCGGTGGCTAAAACGCCTGGGTGAAAGGACACCGCGTTGATGCCGTGGGCATCGATAAAGCGGGCGAGCAAGATATCCGCTAGCTTGGCATTGCCGTATGCGCGCTCTGGGCTGAAATGCTCCAGCGTATTGGGATCCGCCGGATCGAAATTTGAGATCAGCATATTGGCCAACGACGCCGTATTGACCACGGTGGCGCTACTATCGCGCAGCTTTTCTTGCAACAGAGATGTCAAAAGGAAAGGTGCGACGACATTGACCTGCCACGTGCGCTCGAACCCATCAGCGGTCATGGTAGGGCCATCGAAGATGCCGCCGGCATTATTGCCCAAGGCATCGATGCGCTCTAGTTGTTGCAGGTCATCAGCCAGTTGGCGGACCTCAGCAAGCGATTCGAAATCGGCGAGGAAATACTGCCCGTCCACTTCCTGTGCAACGGCCTTGGTCTTGTCCGGATTGCGGCCGATGATGACGAGGTTATCCTGCGGGCGGGTGCGGTGAATCTGCCGGGCGGCTGCGGCACCAATGCCTGACGATGCCCCGGTGATCACGATGGTCCTAGCAGCGGAGTACGGCGAAGTCATAGGCTAGATTCTAGCTATGGACGCGACATCCGTCCGCGACATTCGTTCGTGATATTTGTCCGCGGCGTCGCGCCGCACAGTTCCGCGTGGGGCTGGACAGGTCTATACTTCCGGCTTGTGAAGCGCCTGCTTTTTCTGCGGCAATGGGGACCAGCGCGGCTAACCGCCACCGGGTTTCTACTGCTCATCCTGATAGGAACGGTTTTGTTATTGCTGCCGTTCGCCGAGGCGGGAGATTCCCGCGCCTCGTTTTTATCCGCACTTTTTACCGCGACCTCCGCGGTTTCGTTGACCGGGCTGGTCGTGGTTGATACCGGCAGTTTCTGGAGTCCAGCCGGGCAAGTGGTCATCTTGGCCCTTATCCAACTGGGCGGTTTGGGGATTATGTCGCTGGCCTCGCTATCCGGCCTGCTTTTAACCGGCCGGATTAGCTTTAAGGCGCGCAAGACCGGCGCCTATGAAAGCCGGCCCATCCTCGCCGGTGGCATCCGCCGCACCCTGATTTTTACCTTCGCCTTTACCGCGGTGGTAGAAAGCATTATCGCTGTGGCGGTCACCGCGCGCCTGATGGTGGGCTACGGGCATTCCTTCCCGCGGGCGTTATGGGAGGGCATCTTTCATGCCATTTCGGCGTTCAATAACGCTGGGTTTAGCACCAATAGCGATAACCTCGTGCCGTTTGTGGGCGATGCCTGGATACTAATGCCGCTGGCCGGAGCGGTCATTGGCGGCGGGCTGGGTTTTCCAGTCTGGGCGGAATTGATGCGCCACCTGCGGCGCGGGTCGGAGGCGACGCGTCGCATCTCTATTACCGCGCGGATGACGCTGGCGGCAACCGGCGTGCTCATTGTGGCCGGCACGATATTTTTTGCCTTGACGGAGTGGAATGGCGTACTGGCACCGATGGCGTGGGGCGACAAGCTCCTCAACTCGTTCTTTGCCAGCGTATCCCCGCGCACGGCCGGTTTTAATACCTTTGACTACGGCGAGGTCCACCCGGTGACGCTCATGGGCACCGATATCTTGATGTTTATCGGCGGCGGCTCGGCCGGTACCGCCGGCGGCATCAAGGTCACCACCGCGTGCGTGCTATTGGCCGCCATGGCCGCTGAGTTCTTGGGCAAGGAAAAGACCTCCATCTACCACCGCAGCCTTCCCCATAGTGTGACCCGACAGGCGCTAGCATTGAGCTTTGCTGGCGTGCTGGTGGTGACCCTGGGCGTGGCGGCACTGCGCTTTTTCGACCCGCAATTTAGCGGTGATCAGGTCTCCTTTGAGGTCATGTCCGCCTTTGCCACCGTGGGCCTATCCACCGGGATTACCGCCAGCTTGTCCGCACCCTCACAAATCGTGCTGTGTTTCATCATGTACCTGGGCCGCGTTGGTCCAACCACCCTGGTAGCAGCGTTGGCGGCCAAGAACCTCAGTCGCCGCTATAGCTACCCCGAAGAAAGGCCCTTCATTGGCTAGCATTTTTAAGGCGTTGGGCCACTCCCGCGCCACCCTCGACATTGCCCCGGTCGTCGTCATTGGCTTGGGGCGGTTTGGCTGCTCCCTGGCTAGCGAGCTCATGGGTCATGGGGTAGAGGTCCTCGGCATCGATTCCGATGAGAAAATCGTGCGCGAACGAGCGCCCCATTTAACCGAGGCCATTTCGGCCGATACCACCGATCCGGCGGCGCTGCGCCAGCTGGGCATCGACGAGGTGGAGCGAGTCATCGTGGGCATCGGCTCGCACCTGGAGGCGTCTATCCTCACTGTCTCAAACCTGGTGGAGCTGGGTGTCAAGGATATTTGGGCCAAGGCCAATTCGGAGGCCCACGAGCGCATCCTGCGCCAGATTGGCGCCCACCACGTCATCCGCCCCGAGCGCGATACCGGCCGCCGCGTGGCCTACCTCTTGGGCGGGCGCTTCCGCGACTTTGCTGAGATCGCCCCGTACTACGGCGTGACGCAAATGGCCGCGCCCTCCTCGGTCACGGGCCGCCCGCTCGATCTGGGCGAGGTTTGGCGCACCCACCACGTGCAGTTGGTCTCAGTCTGCCAGGCGGAGGGTGCTTGGGCCCCGCTTGCCGATGCCACCCAGCTCGCCCCCACCGACTTCATCGTCGCCGCCGGCAGCCCACAGTCGCTGGAGAAATTTTCCCAGTCCTAGCGCGAATGAATGCGGTTTTGCGCTTGTACGAGCCCGTGCGTGGCGATGAGCCGGGCGGCTTCGGCGGCGGACGCAATGGCGGTATCGAAGCCGGGGCCGGCATCGACAGGCGCTAAGACATAATCCGGAATCGACGAACCCTTCGGCGGGCGCGCAATGCCAATGCGCACGCGCACATAATCCCGCGTGCCCAGGTTGTGCGTCAGCGATTTCAGCCCGTTGTGCCCATTTTCATTGCCGCCTTGCTTTAGTCGAATTTTATTGGCAGGCAGATCTAGTTCATCGTGAATGACGATGATGTGGTCCGCCGCAATGCCCAAAGCCTGCGCCAGCGGGGCAATCGGATCACCAGAGAGGTTCATAAACGTCGTCGTGCGCACCGCCAGTACGCGGGTATCGCCCCAGCACAGCGGGGCTACCTCGAGGTCCATCCCGCGCACCGGCTCGAGCACGTCGCCGCCTTGGGCCAGCACATCGTCCACGGCCATGTATCCCACGTTATGGCGCGTGGCGGCGTATTTCGCGCCGGGGTTGCCCAGGCCAATGATGAGCCAGTCTGCCTCCAACTCGGCCGGATCCAGCCCCTGCTGCGCTGGCGAGGGACCGCCGAAAACCCGGGCAATAAAATCTGTCAAAGCTGCCACGAATGCGCCTTTCTAGCTCGGTACAGTAGTTTCCTATGAGCCAGGTTATTCAATCTTTGCGACGAACCGTAATACCAGCGCCCATGGCGGGCGGGCCTACCACCGTGGATCTGGTGCGCGCTGCGCATCAGGCCGGCTCCTTTGGCACCCTGGGGCTCGGGTCTGCCAGCGTGGACTCCGCCCGCAGCCAGATCGATGCCTGCGCCGGCACCCCCTTCGGGGTGAACCTGTTTTGCCCGCAGGATCCATTAACACCCGAGCAATTGGCCGCCGCCGCGGAACTGGCCGCGGCCGAAGGTGCCACGCTGCCGGATCCCGATTATTCCTTCGGCTTCCATGACAAGCTCGAGCTGGCGCTCCAGGGCGGCGCGCGCGTCGTGTGGTCCATGTTCGGCACCTTTGACTCTGAGCAGCTTGCCCGCATCCACGCCGCTGGTGCCGAGGCTTGGACCACCGTCACCACGCCCGACGAGGCCCGCGCCGCCGCCACGCTGGGGGTGGACGCGCTGTGCATACAAGGGCCCGCTGCCGGCGGGCACCGCGGCACGTGGGACCGCACGGCGCTTCCCGATGATCGACCCCTCCCAGATCTCATCGCCGCCGTCCACGAAGCCGTCCACGCCGTCGCACCGAGCATCCCGCTGATTGCCGCAGGTGGGCTGCGCACGGCAAGCGACGTAACCCAGGTATTAAGCCTGCCCGGCGTGGTTGCCGCTTCGTGCGGCTCTGCCTTTTTGCTGACTAAAGAAGCCGGAACCAGTGACTACAACCGCAAGCTTCTCCAGCGCGGCGGGGCCACCGTATCCACCCGCGCCTTTTCCGGGCGGCATGCGCGCGGCTTGGAAAACGACTACACCCGCGCCCACCCCGATGTACCCCCGGTATATCCCATGCTTAATTCCGTGCTCAAGGAACGCCGAGCGCAGCACGATGACGCCGTGGCCTACTGCCTCGTAGGTGAGCCGGCCGCCAAAATCCGCGGGGGTAGTGTCGCAGACATTCTGGACTCCCTATGCCAAAACAAACACTGATACACGCTAAAATTTGGGGCGAAGATTGCTAGCCACCCCCGAAATAGAAATGGATGGAGCCTCGTGACTGCGAACGCACATATTGGACATGATGACTGGAACGAGCGCCTCGAATTGGCGCAACAGATGATTCCCCTCATCCACCAACTGCACCGCAATAACAACGTCGTCGCCACCATCTTCGGCCGCCCGCTGGTGGGGCAGACCGATATCGACATCATCAAGTCCCACCGCTACGGACGCCGCATTGCCCAGCGCCAGCTCTCCACGGCAGAAACCCTGCCCATCCTGTCCGAGTTAGCGGATATGAACCTAAGCTCCGCGTCCATCGACGTCGGGCGCCTCCTCTTGGGCTTTGAAGAGTCGGGCGAAGATGACCTGCGCCGCTACCTCGAAGATGAACTCACGGAAATCGTCGGTGCCGGCGAGGACATCGACCCAACCGATGTTGTGCTCTACGGCTTTGGCCGCATCGGCCGCCTCCTTGCCCGCATCCTCGTCGCCCGCGAAGCCGCTTACGGCGGCGTGCGCCTGCGCGCGATCGTGGTGCGCAATAAGGGCGAAGGGGACATCATCAAGCGCGCCAGCCTTCTGCGCCGCGATTCTGTCCACGGTGCTTTCAACGGCACCATCAGCGTGGACGAGGAAGAACAGGTTATCTGGGCCAATGGCACGAAGATTCAGATGATCTACGCCAACGACCCAGCCACGATCGATTACACCGAATACGGTATCAACAACGCCGTGCTGGTAGATAACACCGGTGTTTGGCGCGATAAGGAAGGCCTGTCCCAGCACCTTAAGGCCAAGGGAGTGGCCCGCGTGCTGCTGACCGCACCGGGCAAGGGAGATATTAAAAACATCGTCTTTGGCATCAATGATTCCGCCATTACCGATGACGATAAGATCCTCTCCGCCGCATCGTGCACCACCAACGGCATCACCCCGGTGCTCAAGGTCATCAATGACCGCTACGGCGTGGCGCACGGCCACGTGGAAACCGCGCACTCGTTTACCAATGACCAAAACCTCATTGATAACTACCACAAGGGCGAGCGCCGTGGCCGCGCCGCTGGCCTGAACATGGTGCTTGCCGCCACCGGTGCTGCCAAGGCCGTGGCCAAGGCCCTGCCTGAGTTCGAAGGCAAGCTGACCGGTAACGCCATCCGCGTTCCCACCCCGGACGTGTCCATGGCGGTGCTTAACCTGGAGCTGGAGCAAGAAGTCGACCGTGATGAGGTCAATGACTTCCTGCGCAATGTCTCCCTGCATTCGGATCTGCGCCAGCAGATTTCCTACATTGCCTCCCCAGAGGTCGTCTCTAGTGACTTCGTGGGCAATACCAATGCCGGCATCGTTGATGGCATCGCCACCATTGCCTCCGGCAAGCACTTGGTGCTCTACGTCTGGTACGACAACGAGTTCGGTTACTCCAACCAGGTCGTTCGCATCGCTGAGGAGATTGCCGGTGCTCGCCCGCGTGTTTACCCGAAGCGCAAGCACATCGACGAGCTCTAAGTCGGCGGTCCTGGGCTTGAGCTGTTGAACCCTCGAACGCCCTCTTCCCCCTCCTAAATCACGGGGGTGAGGCGATGGGGAGGGCAGGGGAGGGGGACGGAGCTTTCGGTGCGGGAGGCCGCTATCGCCTACCGCTGGTGGACCTGGTTCTGCGCGGCCCCGGGCGCTGTTGGGCCGAGGGGTCGGCCGCCACTCGGTCCCGATTCGCGTGGGGGTCCCTATGTGGATTGTCAATAGTCAGGCGAGACTTTCACGTACATCGTATGGGGGTAGCCATGACTGATCGCCGGGCCGCATCGTGCGGGCCGGCGGTGATCAGCGCAGCGGCCTACGCAGCCGTGGCGATGGTTCTAGCAGGGATTTCTCGGAAGAACTCACACCGAGTCAACAGGGCATAGATGACGTTGCAGCGGCTCCGGGCAAGCCACATCACCGCGGCATTGTGTTTCTGTCCTTCAGCCCGTTTACGCAGGTAGTAGTCGCGCGATGCGGGATGGCAGTTCGACGCGATCCACGCCGATCGAAACATCGCGTTTTTCAACTGTTTATTGTCGGCCTTGGTGGGAAACTCGCCGCGGGCCGACGTACCCGACTGCCGGGTGGTCGGCGCGATGCCGGCGTAAGCGGCCAAGTGCGCGGCGTCGGCGAAGTCCTGGCAATCGCCGATGGACAACAAGATGCTAGAGGCGGTCTCGATGCCTACGCCGGGCATCGACATCAAGACCTGGGTAAGAGAGAACGATTCGAGCATCTCCTCGACTTGTCCGGCGATCGTGTCGCGCTGTGCTAGAAGCGCTTTGATGTTCGCCGCCAGCTGGGGAATGACCAATTCTGCTGCCGCAGTGCCGGGTACCGTGACAGTTTGCTCGGCAAGGGCGGCGAAAATTGCGTCAACCAGGGAAGCAGGATCCTTCTTGGCGCGGTTGCGCATCCACTTCAGGACCCGGCCTCGACCTGCGGCGGCCAGTTTTGTCGGACCTTCGTAGTGGATGAGCGAGTCCAGCACCAGCGTGCGCGAGAGAATCTCGCCTGCAAAGACGCGCTCGAGTGCGGGGTGAATCTGTGTGAGCACGCTGCGAAGGCGGTTTTTCGTTCGGGTGGCGTCTTTGGCGATGTCATCGTGGAATCCGGCGAGCATCTTCAGCGCTGCTAGTGTCTCGTCGTCGCGGTCGACTGCCCGCAGTGTGTGCGGCATGGTGCGGGCGGTGTCGGCGATGATGAATGCATTCCGGCGGCGGTTTTTGATCGTCCAGGGTAGAGATCGGCTGCTTTTCGCATGGCTAGGTCGGGGAGGTCTCCGACCGTGCAACCGCAGTCGCGGGCCACGGCGATGGGCAGGGCGCCGATCGTGTTGGGTTGATCGATGACCATGAGAACGCTGCCGTGGGCTTGCATGGACGCGAAGATTTCGCGCCGTGCGGCTTCGTCTTGGGGCAGTGGTTTGTCGTAAATTCTCTCGCCGGTGTTGGTCAGCGCGCAGGCATGGTGGCCGGTTTTGCCGACGTCGAGGCCGATGATGATTTCGGGTGTTGTGGACGGTTCCATGGTGGTGTCCTTCTGTTGCGGCTGGTCGCCGGTGTCTTGGACATCCGTTGCAGGCACCCACGTTACGACGAGACCTCTGTTTGGTCCGTGTCCCTATTAGCTGTCAGCGGTTGTCCCCGGTGTCCGGTGGCAACACCCCCGGATTATGGAAATGTTCACGCAGATAAGCCATACCGGGCCCGTTGACCGCGCCCCGTGAGGGGCACCATCACGGTAACGGGGGTGAGGGGGTAAGGTCAGTAAATTGAGCCTTGCGTAATGCGATAAGCATTGCCTAACCTAATACTGGTTCAGGTGGTGTTCCCGATCGGGAATCGGCAACGGAAGCGAGGCGGCGACGATGAACGGAAAACGTGGATCGACCGGAGAACCCCTCTCCGGAGGGGGAGCCGGGGACGCGGTGGCGTCGCAGACGGATGACGGGCGGTTGGTGCACGTCGCACCGGTCGCAGCGGGTGGCCGACCATCCACCCGCGACATGCTCGTCGCCGCCGCGATTGGCGTCGCGGGGTCTCTCATCATCGTGCCCCTGACTTACCTGCAGGTGTTTGCCGGCATCGCCCACGTTTATCTCGTCGCGGCGACGCTCGGGTTGTGGTTCCTGCAGTGCGTTGTTCCCCTCATCGTCGTCCGCAAGCCTGGCGCGAGCCTCATCGCATGCCTTGCCATGGGCGTCGTGTCCGCGGCGACCACCCCATTCGGCGTCGCCGCAATCGGGGCGCTGATTGTGGAAGGATTGCTCATCGAGCTTCCGTTCATGGTCACCCTGTACCGGCGGTGGACGCGTCCCCAGTTCGTGGCATCGGCGATGTTGTTTTCCGCGCTGATGGGAACGATGGCCCCGCGCGCAGTCGGCGTCGACTCGCTGACCACGCCCATGGCCCTGATCAGCTTCGCCGTAGCCTTGGCATCGAGCCTGGTGTTTTTGGTCCTGGGCTTTGCCGTCGCAAAGGGGCTTCGCAGCCGCGGGGTCACCCGGTGACCGCCGGAGCACCCGCGTGCGCCGGTGCGACACGCGGGACGGCCCCGGCCCGGTTACGGGTTAGTGGCGCGGGCGTGCGGCATGCCGATGGGCGATGGGCACCCGACATGGTGGATCTCTCCTTCGATTTCGGCACGATCAACGCCATCACGGGACCCGTGGGATGCGGAAAGACGAGCCTGGCCCACCTTATCGCTGGACTGATCCCCTCGCACATCCCCATCGACCATGCCGGATTCGTGCACATCGTCGATGCCGACGGCACCGAACGCCCCGTGGACGGGGACCGGGTCACCTTCGTCGGGCAAGACCCGGCGACGCAGGTGCTCACGCTCCGAGTCGTCGATGACGTGTCCATGGCCCTCGAGTTTTCCCTCGTGGAAGCCGGCATCGTCGCCAAGCGATCAGCCGAGGCCCTATCGGAGCTCGGGCTGTCAGAGCTCGCGGAGAAGGATCCGTGGGCTTTGTCGGGTGGGCAACGCCAGCGGATGGCCATCGCCGGTGCGGTGGCCAGGGCGCCGGAGGTCATGATCTTCGACGAGCCCGCGGCCCACGTCGACGAGGACGGTCGCCGGTCGCTGTTCGCCGCCATCCGTGATTTGCGGGCCCCGGGTCGCGTCATCCTGCTCATCGAGCACGACCTCCGCCCGTTCGACGGGTGGGTCGACACGGTGACAATCCTCGATGCGGACGGGAGCGTCGCCGCGCACGGAGCGCCGGAGGGCATCGCGGTGAAGGGCATTGCGACGTCGGCCGCGACCGCCGGAGCGCCGGACGCCAGTACGCCGGGCACGGGGGCACCGGACCGTCTCAGTCCGGACCGGCGGCGAAGGCCCCGGGGAGCCGGGGATGGCGCCGATCCGGAATCGGAGGCGGACGCCGTTCCACTGCTGGCCTTGACCGGAGCCCATGTGGCCCGGGGCAGGGAGCGGATCCTGAACGGGGCCGATCTGACACTGGAACGGGGCGAGATCCATGCCTTGGTCGGCACCAACGGAGCCGGTAAGTCCACCTTGCTGGCGGTGCTGTCGGGCCAGATGAAGGCGGGAGCGGACCTCCGGATCGACGGCGAGCCAGCCCGGCGCGCCCCCGACGCCTTCGCGTCGTGGGCGTTCCAGAACCCCGAGCACCTGTTCACTCGCGCGACCGTCGCCGCGGAAATCGACTCCGCGCTGGCCGGCACGGACCCGCACGGGCCACTCGGCGCCGATGAGCTGCGGAAACTGCGGGAAGCCCTGTGCCCCCGGGCACTTGACCCCGTCTCGCCGTTCGTCCTGTCGGGCGGACAGAAAAGACGGTTGGGCATCTTCCTGGCGGTGGCGGCCAATCGCCGTTTGCTGCTTCTCGACGAGCCGTTGGCGCACCTGGATTCGCCGAGCTCGCGCATCGTGCTGGATGCGCTGGCGGAATACGCCGGGGCCGGCGGAACCGTTGTGTTCACGTGCCACGACCGCCGTGTCGCGCGAACGTGGGCGGATCGGGCGAGCATCGTCGCCGAAGGGAAGGTCGCCTGGTCCGGTCCCGCGACCGACGTGCCGGCTGCCCCGGAGTCGTCCCGGCGGGATCGCGCACTGCCCGCGGTGGGCGCACGGACGTTCGGGGACGAAAGCCCCTGGACCGGTGAATCCGACGCTCGGAGGCGCGCGGGGTTGAACGCCATCACGATCGTCGCGGCGGTGATGCTCGTCCTCGTCGCCGGGCTGCTCTCCGGCGGAGACGGCGTTCTCGCGCTGACGGGGGTTGCGTTCCTCGCACTCGCTGCGATCGCGGAACGCGACGTTCGGGCGACGGCGGGGAAGGTCCTCCTCGTCCTGTTGATCGGGGTGTTCTTCGGCCTGCTCGGGTGGCGCTCCGAGTTCTACGGCGGTGGGGATCCGGCGGAGGCCGTCCGCCACGGCATCCATCACGGACTGCTGCTGACGGCCGTGTTCGCGGGGACGGTCCTGGTCTCCGCGTGCATGCGCGTCGAGGAGCTTTTCGACGCCATGGTGCAACGCCTCCGGGTTCCCTACACATGGTGCACCATAGCGATTTCCGGGGTGAGCATCGCGGCGTTCCTGCGCAGCGAAATCCCCCATCTGACATGGGCGATTAGATTGCGCTCGATGCGACCGGGGCAGTCTTTCCGCTCCGGCTTCATTCGCGCGACGACGCCCGCGTGCATCGCCTTTCCCTTGTTCGTCAGCGCCGTGCGCTGCGCCGAAAAGCTGTCCCTGACCCTGGCGATGCGCAACTTCGGCCGTCATCCGCGGCGCACCTTCCGCACCGATCACCCCTGGCGAGTGCGTGACGGGTTCGCGGCCGCAGCGTCCGCCGCGGCCTTCGTCGCCGCCCTGGTGTCCGCAGTGACTTGACGGGCACCCGGAACCGGCGGGTCCCGGGCCCGCGAGCGTTTCCGAGCTTGTGCGGAGACGCGCCCCACCCAGTTGCTTCACCCTTTCAACCCTTCAGACACATCCTCCGGGTCACGCCATGCGGGCCCGGTCCGCCCGGCACCGGCATGGCGCCGACAACCGAAAGAGGTACCAATGAACACGATCCGGACCATCAGCGACGTGCTTCGGGACAAGGCCGATGAGACGAAAAAGGGGATCACCTTCGTCGAGAATCGGCGGGACGTCTTCGTCCCGTATGGCCGGGTCCACGCGGAGGCGGTGGCGGCTGCGACTCGGTTGGCTGAAGCCGGCATCGGCCCCGGCGATCGCGTGATCTTCCAAGTTTCGGAGAACCGCGGGCTCATCCGGGCGTTCTGGGGCTGCGTCTACGCCGGCGCGGTTCCGGCGCTTGCGCCGCCGGTGTCGGGCCCGGTTGACGTCGACAGGGTGCGGACGCTCTCGGACATGATGCCCGGGGCCCCGATCCTGGTCGACGAACGCAGTCACACGCTGCTCACCGGCGCAAACGGTGCCGTGGTCGTGGGCGAGGACCGGCTGCTCGACGTGTCCATCGTCAATGACGCTGCCGCGGACCCGGGTGCGGCGATGCCGGGTGATGCTGAATCGGACTTCTCCCAGGCGGGGGACGTGGATTCCGGGGATGGCGACGGGGCGGTCCCCGCGTTCCCGGTGCGAGGTGGGACGGCCGGCGAAGCCCTCATCCAGTTTTCGTCCGGCTCCACGGGATCGCCAAAGGGCGTCATCGTAACCAACGAGTCCGTGCTGAACGGTCTGCGCGCGACGATCCCACGCCACGCGCACCGGTACGAGAACAAGATGCTCACGTGGCTGCCTTTGACCCACAACCTTTCGCTGATCGGTTTCCACGTCTACGCCCTTTTTCGTGGGTACGACCAGGTGTTGCTGCCGGTTTCCGAGGTGGTCGCCGATCCCCCGAGGTGGTTCGAGGCCGTGACCAGGCACCAGCCGACGGTGACAGTGTGCCCGAACTTCGCGTTCAAGCATTTCCTGCGCCATCTCGAGCGCCGGCCCCTCGGGGATGACCACGGTTACGACTTCTCCAACGTCCAGAAGCTGATGAGCGGTTCTGAACCCATCGACGCTCCATTGGCCCGGAAGTTCCTCGTGGCGATGTCCGCCATGGGCCTCCGGGAGGATGCCCTGACCTCCGCCTACGGAATGTCCGAAGCTTGCCTCCTGGTTACGACCCGGGACATCTACTCGGGTCTGTCCACGGTGCGACTTGACCGGACGGGCATCGCCACGGGGCAGCGTTTCGAGGACATCGAGAGCGAGTCCGGAGCTGAGTTCGTCGCCTTGGGCAAGGCCGTCCCGGGGATCTCGTTGACCATCCGCGATGACGGGGGCGGGGTCCTCGGCGACGGCACCGTCGGTGAAATCCACATCGCCGGCGCTCCGATGACCCGAGCCGCGATCACAGCAGAGGGGATCGTGGAGCACGAGCTCACCGATGACGGGGCGTTCGCAACGGGGGACATGGGCATTCTCCGCGACGGCGAGTTGTTCGTCCTCGGCCGGAAGAAGGACATCATCTTCGTCAACGGCCGGAACTACTATTCGGCTGATTTGGAAGCCGTGCTGGAGAATGCGCTTGACCGCGATGTTGCCGTTCTCGGCCGGAGCAACCCAGCCACGGGCGAAGAGGAGATCGCCGTGTTCTTGGCCAGGCGGACCCCGACCGATCGTAAGGCCGACGATGCGACCGGTGCCGGGCGATCGGACGGGGATGAACCTCCGATCTCTGAACAGGCGGTGGCCCGGTCCGCGACGACCGAACTGATGCGCGTCGCCGGGGTGCCCGTCTCCCGGGTTCTGTGGGTCGACGAGCTGCCCGTCGCGTCGAACGGCAAGAAGCTCCGCCGCAAGCTCGAGGCTTTGCTCTGAGGAGATGACGATGACCAATGAAACGATCGCGCCGGCCGTCGCATCTACCGCCGTGGGAGGAGCTCGCACCGGGGACCGAGTCGCCCCCGAACGGCTGTCGGAGTCCATCGCCGACGCCATCGGCGTGCACCTGGATTCGGCGGACGTGAAACTCCGCGACCACATCCCGAACTCCCTGACTTTCCTCCAGATGCTGCTGGCGCTGGAGGACGAGTACGGGGTGACCATCGATTACGCGGCGATGGACCCCGGGGTCACGGTCGCTGATTTGGCGGCCGTCATCGACGCCGCCCGGGGTGGCGCTGATGCCGGATCTGCCGCAGGCGCCGCTGCCGGGGCCGACCCCGCTGTAGCGACGGGTGAGTCGGATGACGGCTGTGCCGGCAAAAATGGGGCCGGTCCCGTGGATGCGGTCCCGCTCAATCCAATTCAGACCGCCTACCTGCTCGGCGCGGACGAGGACATCGAGCTTGGCGGCCAAGCGACGTACATTTACGCGGAATCCCGGCACGACTATTCGTTGCCGCAGGTGGAGGAGGCCGTGCGGGTGGTCTTCGGGCGTCACGACGTACTGTTCCATCGGCTCGACGTCGATGCCGGGGTCTTGAGCCCGACCGGCGCGTGCCTCGCCACCGTCGAGGTAGTCGGGTCCGGCGACGATGTCGACGCGGCGGTGGGGGAGATCCGTCGGGACATGCGAACCGCGGCGCGATCGTCGAACGAGGACGGTCCCATGGTCGCCGCGAGGCTGCTCGCAGATGCGGGCGGGTGCAGGATGTTCATCTACTTCAACATGATCGTCATGGATGCGGGTTCGGTGTACCTGTTCTTCGACGAGCTCGAATCTCTGCTGGCCGGGGAGCCGCCGGCTCCGGCTTCCAAATATGGGGATGCCCTGGCGGCAATCTCTGCGCGCCGGCGCGAAGGGAAACGGGCCGAGGACCTCGCCTATTGGGAGAAGAAGGCCGCAGATCTGCCGCGGCGCCCGGAGTTCCCGGCGGCCGTGAGGGGTGACGACGATTGGTCGACCCGGCGCTTGGGCACGGTGCTCGACGCGGAGATCACCGCCAAGCTCGGCGAACGGGCCCGCCGCATTGGAGTTACCCTGTCGTCGCTGGTAATGGCCGTCAACGCCGCCGTCGTCTGCAGGTGGCTGCCCGAATCGGCGTTGACGGTCAACGTGACTGTCAGCGAACGCAGCGGCCTCGCCGCGGGCACGAGGGTGATGGGAGATTTCACTTCATCGATGCTCATCGGCGTCGACGCCGGGAGAGCTGCGACCATCGATGGGTTGGCGGAGGCGATCGACCTGGACATCCGTGAAGGGCTGTCCCACCGCGGCGTTTCCGGTGTGGAGGTGCTACAGCGATTCCTCCGGGACGCGGCCAATCAGACCCAGGCCACTGCTCCGGTGGTGTTCACCAGCTACCTCGGCGGCGAGCGGGGCAGCGGGCGCAGCCCGGTCATCGAACGCATCTACACGCAAACCGCGCAGGTGTGCCTCGACATCCAAGTGATGCCGGCATCGGGCGGGATGACGTTGTCGTGGGACGTGGTCGACGATTACTTCCCTGCGGCAGATACGATGTTCGGGGTCGTTGCGGAGGCCCTGGACGTGGTGGCGGAGGGGGGAGAGGCTCTGCCCATCCGTCATGCGGAGACGGAGGGGGCCGTCGCCCGCTACAATGACGCTGCGGGCCCGATCCACGATGACACCCTGGTTTCGCTTGTCGAAGCCGCATACGCGGCGACTCCGGACGCGCCGGCCGTGCGCCTCGCCGCCCGGGACATCTCGTACACCTACGCCGAGGTCTGGGCCCGGGCCGGACGCATCGCCCGCTATCTCTCAGATTCCGGCGTCGGGGCGGGGGACGCGGTGATCGTGCGCTACACCAAGCATCCCGACGACATCGTTAACATGGTCGGCGCATTGCGTGCGGGAGCCGCATTCGTCCCCGTCGACGCGGGCATGCCGGCCCAGCGACAGGAATACGTCGTGGAAGCCTCAGGTGCGTCGGGCCCGATTCTGGACACCGGCGTGATCGATGAACTGGACCAAAGCGGAGTGGCGGGCGTCGGCAAGCCCGCAGCCGCGGAAGTCTGCGACCGCGCGGGCAGCGCGGGTGCGCACCCTTCGCTTGGCACTGCCCCTGACGACCTTGCCTACGTAATCTTCACCTCGGGGACGACGGGCCGGCCAAAGGGTGTGCGAATCAGTCACCGCAACTGCATCAACACCATCCTCGACGTGAACCGGCGGTATGGGGTCACCTCCGCCGATCGCATCATCGGATTGTCGTCGCTGGGATTCGACCTGTCGGTCTACGACGTGTTCGGGGCGTTCGCGGCAGGCGCGACGGTGACGATGGTCAGAGACGAGCGCGACGCCGATGAAATCCTCGACGTCTTGCGGGAAGAGCGGGTCACGCTGTGGAACTCCGCGCCCGCCCTTTTGGAGCTCGCCCTGGTCCGGGCGGCGGACGACGACGTGTTCCCGGATGTGCGCACCGTATTGCTCAGCGGCGATCGCATCGCAGCGGGGCTTCCGGCGCGCGCCATGGACATGTTCCCGAACGCGTCGATCAATAGCCTCGGCGGTGCGACCGAAGGAAGCATTTGGTCCATCCACTGCCCGCTGCTACGCGACAGCCTGGAAAACCGCATTCCCTACGGGTACCCGCTGGCGAACCAGGGCATCCACGTGCTCGCGCCCGACGGGGTGCATTGCCCCGTCGGCGTGCCGGGGGAAATCCACATCAGCGGTCTCGGCGTCGCGCAGGGGTATGCGGCCGATCCGGAGCGGACCGCTGCCGCCTTCGGGGATGTCCCAGGCATCGGGCGCTGCTACCGAACCGGAGACGTGGGCATCTTCAACGCGGAGGGTTTCGTGGAATTTCTCGGCCGCCGCGATCGTCAGGTGAAAATCGCGGGCTTCCGCGTCGAACTCGGAGAAATCGAATCGGTCCTCGAGCGGTCCGGCCTGGTGACCGCGTCGATGGCGGCGGTCGTCGAATCGGGCGGTCGGGGACTCCTGGCGTGCCTTTACGTTCCGGCGGACGACATGACCGGCTCGCGGGATGCCGTCCGGGCCGAGCTCGCCCGCTGCTTGCCAGCGTACATGGTACCGACGGTCCTGCTGCCCGTGGCGCACCTGCCCGTCACCGTCAACGGGAAACTGGATCAGGAGGAAATTCGTAGGCACGTCGGTGCCGCGGGCGGCGGGGCAACGGCCGATGGCGAGGTCGCCGGGGCGGAGGCCGGAGCCGCGGGCGCGGCTGGTTCCGTCGCCGCCCCCGGGGCGATCGAGTTGGTATCCGGAGTCTTCGACGAGATCCTCGGGGAAGCCCCGTCGACGAGTGGGGCGGATCCGGCGTGCGGCGCGGGAGAGTCCTTCTTCCGCCGCGGCGGCGATTCTCTGCAATTCCAGGTTATGATGCGCGCGATCCGGCAGAAGACGGGCGTCCGGCTCCGTTTCCGCGACGTCATCGCCGACCCGACCATCGCGCACATCGCCGGCCTTGTCTCGGAGGCCATGCGGGAGTCCGGTGCCGAGTCTGAAGCCGTCGCCGAGGCAGTGTCTTCCCTCGATTGTGCCGGCGGTGCCGGTTCAGCCGCAGGAGGTGCCCGAGAATCCTCCGCGAGTGCCCACGGGAAGGATCCGGTGGAACAATTCGGGGACGACCCCCACGCGCCGTTCCCCCTGACCGACATGCAGAAGGCCTACTACGTCGGCCGGAACTCCGGGTTCGAGCTGGGCGGCGTCACCGAGCACTACTACATCGAATCCGTCACCGAACCCGGTACCGACATCGACCGCCTGGAGGACGCCCTCGACAACCTCATCCGCAGGCATCCGATGCTGCGCGTCGTGTTCACCGCACAAGCCACGCAGCGGATTCTGCCGGAGGTTCCGCGCTACCGCATTGCCGTCGCCGACTACCGGGCCGCCGATGAGGCGACCGTGGTCGAGGCGGTGCGGCGCAAGCGCGATGAGCTGAGCCACCAGGTATTCGATCTGGGCAGCTGGCCCTTGTTTCATCTGTCGGCGTTCGCGCTCCCGGACGGGAGGCACCGCCTGTTCTTCAGCGTGGACATGATCATCGGAGACGGGGCGAGCCAACGGATTTTCATCGACGACCTGGACAAGCTGTACCGGGGAACGGAGCTTCCGCCCGTCACCGGCGACTACCGCACGTACGTCTTGGAGATGAAGCGCCGGGAGGCTTCGGCGGTCGGGCGTGGCGATGAGACGTTGACTCGGACGGTGGTCGAGGACTTCCCGCCCGGCAACACCCTTTCATCAATCGGTGCGGCCGCGGACGTGGATGTGCCGCGGATGCGTCGCCTGTCGCACACGTTCACCGCTGAGGAAACCGCACTGTTGCGGGAACGGGCCAGCGCCGCCGACGGCAGCGTGTCCGCACTGCTTCTCGCCTGCTATGCGACGAGCCTGTCGCTGTGGTCGAGGGGGGATTCGGTCGGCATCAACATCACCACGTACAACCGTGATCCCGAAATCGCCGACTTCGCCGGCGTCTTCGGTGATTTCACCGGCGTCATTCTGATGCCGGTGAAAGCGGCCGCCGACTATGACCTCCGTTGGTGGACGGCGGAACTGCGCGACCGGCTGCTCGGGCACATGGCGGCCGGGTACTCCGGGGTGTCGTTGCTCGGCGCCATCGCGCGCCACCGGGGTCTGCCCGTCGGACAGGCCATCGCGCCGTTCGTGTACACCTCGTTGCTGTTCGGCGAGGGTTCCGCGGCAGGCGATGGCTCGGGTAGGGATGCCCACGTCCTGGGTGACGTCGATTACGCCATCTCCCAGACCCCGCAGGTGCTGTTGGACAACCAAGTGATGGAGGTCGGCGGGCGTATCAACGTCGCCTGGGATTTCGTCGAGCAGATCCTGGAACCGGAACTGGTGGAGGACATCTTCGACCACTACATCAGGTCGGTGTCGGGCTTCGCCGGGGGCTGCCCCGAAGCGGCGCCGCTGAGCGTCGGCCAGGTTCGGCGCCTGCGCCTGGCGGTCGGGGGCACTTCTTCCAGCGGTGGGGCGATCGGCGACGGCGTCGCGGGCGCGTCATCGGCGGAGCGCGACAGGTCGGGCTCGATCTCGAGGATCGCATCCGGGGACCTGATGGGCCGAGTTCGCGAATACCTGACGGTCATCACCGGGATGGTCCGGGCCGACCTAGGCGGCGCTGAAGCCGGCGCGGACGACGACCTGTTCCTCCTCGGCTACGACTCCCTGGGATTCGTGAATCTGATGCAGCGGATCCAGGACATCACCGGGGCGTCGGTACCGCTCGCGGAAGCGCTGGCCAAGCCGACGCCACGTGGCGTGGCCGAGCTCGTCGGCCAGTCGACGGCCACGCCGACCGACCGGCGGGACGTGGATGACCCCGGCGCGTCGGCCGCGGACCATTCGCTGGTCCTATTGCGCAGCGGCGATGAGGCGCGCCCGATCTTCCTCGTCCACGGCGGATTCGGCACCGTCGACATCTACCGAGACCTGGCCCTCGCGATCCCCGGTGGCGGGCAGGTGTGGGGCGTCGGCTTCGCGGAGTTCGAGAGACCATTCCCCCACGCCATCGGCATCGGCGACATCGCGGCCCACTACTCGGGCCGGGTCCGCGAGGTGCTCGTCGACGGTGCCGCCCCGGCGATCGTCGGATGGAGCCTCGGCGGCACCATCGCGGCCGAGATGGTGCTCCGTTTGGCCGATCTTGATCCCGCGCTGGTGTTTCTCGACAGCCTGGCTCCGGGGATCGCGGTCGACGTCGGGGATTTCGGCGCGGAATCCGAAAAGGGGCTGCTGTCCCGGGTGGTGCCCTCGATTGCCGATCTCCCGCACGGAACGCCGGTTGCCCGCCTCTGGGCGGAGTTCGGCGGGGTCGACGAGACCGACGGGGAACGGGGGGCCCGTTTGCGTGCCCTGGCCGCAGCGGTCGCACCGACGCTCCTGGAGGACCTTGGGCTTTCCGGCGACCGGGTGACGGCGACGGAGTTCAACTCGCTGCGCTCGCTCATCGATGCCCGCACCCGGTACCGGCCCGGGGGGCGGGTGAGGGAGGCGCTGTTCGTTCTCCCCGATGACGGCGAGGCTCACAACCACGACCAGTGGCGGGACCACCTCGTCGATGACCTCTGCGTCGCCGGCGTCGCGGGAAACCACTATTCGTTCGTCCTCGGAGAGGATGCCGCGTTGACCGGGGCCCTCATCGGGGAGTACATCGAACGCCGGCGCCGGGCGCCGGAAACGGACGACAGGGCAGCGGACCCGTCGTCCGAAGGAATCGACCGGTCGCGGGACCGGGGAAACGAGATGGAAAATGACTGACCGACGAAACGGCGGGGAAGCACGGGACCGCGACGCGGGCGAACCCGTGAAAGTGCTGGTGGCCGGAGGTACCGGCGTCACCGGACGGCTCGTCCGGGGGATGCTCGGCGTCGTCGACGGGATTGAGCTGGCCTACACTTCCCGGCAGAAGCCAGACGATGGCCCGGGGCGGCACTTCCCGCTGAGGATCGCCGCCGGCCACAACGAGATCTGCAGGGTCTTCCGAAAACACGATTGGGTGGTCAACTGCACCGGCCCGTTCGAGGTGCACGCAGACTCACTCGCCCGTGCTTGCATCGACTCAGGTACCGGGTACATCGACGTCAACGATTCGATCGACGCCCGCCGCGCAATCATGGCTCTCGACGGGGATGCCCGGCGGGAGGGGGTTCCCGTGCTCACCGGGTTCGGCCTGTGCCCGGGCTTGTCGACGGCACTGTTGATTCTCGGGGCCCGCGCTGCGGGGGTCGAAGAGGTCCGCGATGTGCGGGTCGATCTGCGAATCGGCGCCGACCAGGAATCCGGGGCCGCGTCGGTCGAGTCGATGTTCCGGACCATTCGCGGCGGATACCGCGCAATGCTCGGCGGCGCCATTGTCGAAGTACGGCGCAACCCGGTGTCGTCGCAAAGCGGAATCGGCTATGAATGCCCGGACATCGACGTCGTACGCGAGGTGTGCCCCTCGATCCGCGGCTATTCCTACCACGTCGCCTTCGATGCTCTCCCCGATGAGTCGGTGGAGAAGATCTGCACGTCGAGACTGTACGCGATGCCCGTTGTCTCCGGTCTGCTCGCCCGTCTCGGGGCGGCCGTGACATCGCGGAAGGCGCGGGTGAAGGGCACTCCGCAACCCGCCGAGCTGGTCGTCGCACTGTTGTCCGCCGGCGCGGGCGATGCGGGGCCGACGGCCGAGACGACCGTCGTCCGGGCGACCGGCCCGGGTTCCTACAAAATGACCGCGGCGATTGCTGCCGCCACCGTTGTGGCGGTCGCGGGGAAGCCGGTCGCGCCGGGGTGCCGGGATCTCGTCGGCCACCCCCGGCTCCTCGAACCGGTCCTCGCCTTCGCCCGCGATGCGGGCATCCATATCGAGGTGCCGCATGACAACCCGACCACGGGGCCGCTGCCGACAGCGGCCCACTGCGATACCAAAGAAAAGGGGAAACGATGACGGATCAAGCTGAACGAGGTGCGGCGATCGTCGTCCGCGACCTCACGAAGAGCTACCCGATTGCGGGCAATGCGGGCAATGCGGGCACCCCGCCCGAAGGCGGGGCAGGTGCCCCGCCGGACGGCGGGCGCAAGGGAAAGCGCGGCGCCCGGATGCGCAAGCATGTGCTCGACGGCGTGAGTTTTACCGTGCCCGCCGGGGCGATCGTGTCGTTCCTCGGCCACAACGGTGCAGGCAAGACCACCCTCATCCGAATCCTGTCGACGCTCATCACCGCCGACTCCGGCGAGGTGAGCATCTTCTCGCGCGATGTGAAAGAGGACCCGGCGGGCGTGCGCGCCGACATTGCCACCACCGGCCAATTCGCGGCGATCGACGAGAACCTCACCGGCCGGGAGAACCTGGAGTTCTTCGGGCGGCTGCGCGGGCTCGACCGCGCCGCCGCGGCCGCCCGCGCGACGGAACTGCTCGCGCAATTCTCGCTCGCGGACAGTGCCTCGACGCTGGCGTCGGCCTATTCGGGTGGCATGCGGCGCCGTCTCGACATCGCCGCGTCGCTGTGCGTCGTGCCCAGGCTGCTGTTCCTCGACGAACCCACAACGGGGCTGGACCCTGTCAGCCGCGAAGAGCTGTGGGGCTTCATCCGGCAACTGCGCGACGACGGAATGACCCTGGTGCTGACCACCCAGTACCTGGAAGAGGCGGAGGCGCTGGCCGACCACGTCCATCTGCTCAAGGATCGCCGCATCGTCGCCAGCGGAACGCCGGAGGAATTGCGCCGCGACTTCGGGTCGCACGTGCTCCGCGTGTCCTTCGCCACCGCCGCCGAGGCGGAGGCGTTCGCCTGCTGCCTCGGGGGAACGTGCCTAGACGGCGCCCGCGTCGCGGGGAAGTTGGTGTCCCTCGACGTCGACCCCGGACCGCGGGTCCTCGAGGCGGCGGCGCAGGCGATGGAGGCCTCGGAAGCGTCGCCGGATTCGCTGAGCGTGTCGTCACCCACCCTCAACGAGGTGTTCATATCGATGAACGCGGGGGGTGCGGCGCGATGAGTGCGACGTCGGTCGCGGCGTTTCTCCGTCGGGATCTGCTGCTGTTGCGACGCAACACCGCGTCGCTGATCTCCATGTTCGTAGTTCCGCCCCTCTTCCTGCTGTGCCTGTACGCGGTGTTTGGATACTCGGCGGGGCAATCCGGCTTCGGGTACCTGCGTTTCGTGCTCGGCGGCTGCCTGTTCCAGGCGGCGATGTTCACCGCCGCGGCGTCGGCGATGGCGGTGGGACAGGACGTCGAATCCGGGCTCGTTGACCGCGTGCGCGTGTTGCCCGGGGCCACAGGCGGCTATGTCGCCGGCAGGCTCGCCACCGATGTGCTGCGGATGTCCGCGTCGATCGCGGCGCTGCTGGTCGTCGCGTGGGCCTGCGGCCTCGACATGGCTGTCGGTGACGTCGCGTGGACTGTCCTGTGGTCGCTGCTCGCCGCGGCGGTCCTGTCCCTGGTCACGGACGGGGTGATCCTGATGGTGCCCGCCCCGGTGTCGACGGCCTCATCGATCCAGGCGCTGGAAATGCTGCTGCTCATGTTCTCCACCGCGTTCATTCCGGCGACCGCTTTGGACGGCTCCCTGCGCGACGTCGTACGTCACATGCCGTTTTCGCCGATGATCGAGGTGATCAGGGCGGCGTCCCCGGACGCCTTCCCGGATAGCGCCGGGGAAGAGGCAGCCCTGTGGCTCGGTGTCGCGGTGGTCGCCGGAATCGTCCTGTTCATCCGCCGGTTCACCTCGAGGAGCGAATCATGATCGGCGCCATCTTCGTGCATCTGCGGCGCATCGCCCACATTTGGCTGCGGCGCCCCGACTTCTGGTTCATGACGTTCATTGCTCCGCTCGTGTACCTGTTCATCGTCAACCGCATGTTCGGTGGCCTGGTCAGGCAGCTCACCGGAGAGTTCGAACTCCGGAACGCGGTCATCCTGGTCGTGACGGCGTGGGCGTTCATCCTGGCCATCACGGGATCGTCCACCGTGTTCGTTGAACGCAGCAATGGCTTCCACGAGCGGTTAATCACCATGCCGTCACCGTACGCGGCCGTGTCGGCCGCACGGATCATTGCCGAGTTCATCCGGATCATGGCGATGACGGCCGTCGTCGCGGCGGTGGCCGCCTTGCTTTCCGACGGCCCCCCGGAGGTGTCCTGGTGGTGGAGGATCGCGGTGACCGGGGCGATGGTTGCCGCGGCGGCCGCATGCACCGGCACGTACATCGCGTTCTCCATCACCAGCCCCCAGGGGTCCGTGGCCCTCATCCCGTTAATCATCGTTGCGATGTTCGTCAACACGGTGCTCATGCCCGCCGACCACTTCCGTCCCCTCCTGCGCGGAATCGCCGGGCACACCCCCGTATCCGCGGCAGGCGAGGCCGTCAACGGCACCGGGGCTGCGGGTCTGGTGGTCTGCGCGGCCTGGTTCTTAGGCATCGCCGTGCTCGCGGTGTGGGGCATCGCCGTGAAAACGAGGCCGGGGGAGTCTGCATGACGGGCACGTCCACTGGGGCGGCGCCGCCGACGACGGCCCGCGAACCCGAGCACCTAACCCGAAACCGCCGCGTGGACGCGGCCCACACACCCCGGAGACAGAACCAGATGAAGTCGATTGCCCAGATCGTCCAGAACAACCGCAGACTCCTCGCGGCCTACGAGGACAAGGTCCAGCCGAGGTTCCTCAGCCGCTATGCGCGTGAACCGATGGACGCCGCCGCCGTGTATCGGAAGCTCCGTGCGCTGGATCCCGGGCCGGATGCGCCGGCCCGGGTTCTCGACCTCGGTTGCGGAACCGGGTGGCTCGCCCGCATGCTCGCCGCCGAGCCTCGCTATCGCAGGGCGAACATCGTCGGCTACGACCTGTCGCCCAATGCGATCCGCATCGCCCGCGAACGCGCCGCCGTCGAAAGGCTCGGGGCCCGGACGGAATTCCACGTCGCCGACGTCCTCGCGCCGCTCGCGGGAGAGCCCGGCAGGACCGATGAAATCTGGGTGTGCGGCGCGCTCCACCAAATGAAGGATGCGGGTGCCGCGCTCGGCAGGGTCGCCGGTCTGCTCGCCGACGGCGGCATCGCTTACGTGCAGACGTTCGCCGAGGATCCCGACGTGAACGAGCGGGTCGACATGGCCGTCATGGCGAAGATGGGCCACCGGGTGTTCCGGGGCAGCGAGCTCGAGGACCTCGCCGAAGCCAACGGGCTGAAGCTGGGCGGAGCCTCACACGCCGGCATGGTGTACTTCTGCACTCTCACGAAGAAAAGCGCGATCGGGGAGGCGGGCAAGTGAGCGCCGTGGACGGGACCGTAGGCCCGTGGTCGCTGCTCGCCCCGATCCGGACGCGGATGCGTGCGGTGGTCGCGTTATCCGTCCTGTCGTCGGTGGCTACCGTCGCTTCGCTGGTCGGCATCATCGACATCGCGATGACGTACCCGGAGGCCCCGGAGCATCGGACGTGGTTGGCCGTGGCTGTCATCGTCGTCGCCGCAACGGTGCGCATGGCCGCGGACGGCGCCGCCGGCATGCTCTCGCACCGGGCGGATAACGACCTGCAGCTCCACCTCCGGCGCCGGCTGGTCGCCCAAATCCGGAAGTTGCCGCTGGGCTGGCTGGACGCCCGGCGCTCGTCGGGAATCATCGGGTCGGTTGAGAAGGACGTCGCGGCTGTCCACCAGCTCATGGGCCACACCGTCGGTGAGACCGTGGTGGCGGTGCTGGTTCCCCTGCTTTCCCTCATCGCGCTCGTCGCGGTGGATTGGCGGATCGCGGCGGTGGCGATCGTCCCGGTGCTGGTCACCTTCGCCCTGATGGGCGTGATGATTTCGCGCGGAGCCGGTCTTCAGCGCGACTACGAGCGAGCCTCCGAAGGAGTGACGGCCGCGGTCATCGAGTTGGTGCGCGGTATCCCGGTGATGAAGTCCTTCGGACGCGCCAACCAGGGCGCGGGTCGCTACGATGCCGCGGCGTTGTCGTTCGTCCGCGCGTGGTCCGCCTGGTCCCGGCAGTCGAACATCTATCTCGGGTTCATCGACGTGGTGACGTCCCCGATCACAGTCCTCGCAGTGGTGTGCTGGGCCGGCCTCGCTCTGAGGGACGCCGCGGGCGGCATACCGGAGGGTCTCGTCGCCG
The DNA here is from genome assembly GCF_030227355.1 of Corynebacterium sp. MSK310. NCBI lineage: Bacteria > Bacillati > Actinomycetota > Actinomycetes > Mycobacteriales > Corynebacteriaceae > Corynebacterium > Corynebacterium sp. MSK310. The sequence goes on along the minus strand of NZ_JASPFZ010000015.1, from coordinate 11,824 downwards.
GGCTGGTTCTCAGCCTTGGACTCTCCGCGGCGATCGTGCGGGTGGCCATGAACTCCGAACCCATCATCGCGGGGATTGCCGCCCTGAAGTCCATCGCGGAGGTGCTGGGCACGCCGCCAATCGCCGAGCCCGCCGATCCGGTGCCCGTGCGCGGAGGCGCGCTCGAGGTCCGGAACCTGGTCTTCTCCTATGGCGATGGGCCGCGGGTCCTCGACGGGATGTCCGCGACGTTCGAACCGGGGACCCTCACTGCGCTGGTGGGGTCCTCCGGTTCCGGAAAGTCCACCGTCGCCCGGCTGTTGGCGCGTTTCCACGACCCCGTTGAAGGCTCGGTGCTGCTGGGCGGCACCGATCTTCGCGACATCGCCGTGCGCGACGTGCACCGCTCGGTGTCGGTGGTGTTCCAAGATCCGCAGTTGCTCACGCTGCCGTTGCGGGAGAACATCCGGCTGGCCAGGAGAGACGCCACCGACGGCGAAATCATGGCGGCCGCGAAGCTCGCGAACCTCGATGCGGTCATCGCGGCGCTGCCGAAGCGTCTGGATTCGGTGGTCAACGTCGACGTGACCTTTTCCGGCGGTGAGGCGCAGCGCGTGGCCATCGCGAGGTCGATCGTCACGGACGCGCCGGTGCTCATCTTCGATGAGGCAACCGCTTATGCGGATCCGGCTTCCGAGGCCCTCATCCAGTCCGCAATCGAGCGTTTGGCCCGTTCGCGGACGGTGATTGTGATCGCGCACAGGTTGAGCACGATCCGCAACGCCGACCGCATCCTCGTTCTCGATGGGGGAGCGGTCGCGGAGGCGGGTACCCACGACGAGTTGCTTGCGCGCGGTGGCCGCTACCGGGATTTGTGGCGCGCGTTCGCGCTCGACGACGAACCATCCGCTCCGCGGGGCACTGAATCAGACGATGAAAAGGCGGGGAACCGATGATTCGGGACTTGTGGTCGATGACGGATCGGCGCTCGAGAATGACGCTGGCGTGGCTCATTGCGTTGGCCGCGCTTGCCTCGCTGGCCCAGGGAGCGGCGTTCGTCGCGCTGCTGCCGCTGCTGTCGGCTCTGGCCGAGGGAGATGATGCGACGGCGTGGCGTTTCACCGGCGTCATCGCCGGCCTCGCGGTCGCCCATGCGGTGCTGTCCCTCGCCGCGGGGACGGTCGGCAGGGCGAATTCCGCAGCGGTGCTGTCGTCCCTGCTGCGTTCCCTGGGCAAACGCGTGCTGACGTTGCCACTCGGGTACGTCACCAAGTCCACGGCCGGCCGCTTTTCGGAGATGGCGTCGTCGGGTATCGCGTTCGCGGCGTCCGTGCCGCACGTGATCCTGCGGCCCGTCATCGCCGCGGTGGTTGCGCCGACCGTCATCGCCTTCGGAATTCTGGCGGTGGATTGGCGCGTCGGTTTGGTTCTCGTCGCGTCGGCGCCGGTGCTCTTCTTCGCCTACCGGGCCATTGGCCGGGTCGGCGGGGAGTCGGACGAAGCGCATGCTGACGCCGTCGCTGCCGTCTCCGGCAGGCTGATCGAGTTCACCCGCTGCCAGCAGGCGATTCGCGCCGCGAGCGACGGTTCGGCGGCGGACGCGATGGTGGATGAGGCGATCCGGGCCCAACACGATACGTTCGCGAAGGCGACGTCGACGCAGGGGGCGGCCATCGGACGGTTGAGTTCGGTCGTCCATGCGGTGTTCACGGCGGCGGTAATCGTCGCCGTAGCAGTCGCCGCGACGGGCGGGATGGCGCCGGCGCAGTTGGCGCCAATGCTCATCGTGGTTGTCCAGTTCACCGGACCGATCACCACGGCGGGAGCGTTGTCCGGCGGTTTCGGTGCGGGCCGCAACACGTTGGCTGCGTTGCGTGACCTGCGGGCGATCCCCGCCCTTCCCGAACCGACCGCACCGGAGCTGCCCAACGGGCATGACGTGGAGTTCCGCGGCGTGAGCTTCGGGTACGGGGATAAGAAGGTTCTCGACGGCGTCAGCTTCCGTGCACCTCAGGGAGCGCTGGTTGCTGTAGTGGGACCGTCGGGGGCGGGCAAGACGACGGTCATGCGGCTGCTGTCGCGTTTTCATGATCCGGACTCGGGGGAGATCCTCATCGGCGGGGTGCCCTTGCCTCGGATCGGCACCGACGGCGTGAACTCGCTGGTGACCCCGGTGTTCCAGGAGACGTTCCTTTTCGACGCGTCCGTGCGGGACAACGTGGTCTTCGCCGACCCCGAATTCGGTTCCGGGCCCGGTGACGGGGACCGCTTGCGCGAGGCCGCTCGGCGTTCCGGGGTGGACCGCATCGTGGAGCTGCTGCCTTCCGGGTGGGATACCCCGGTGGGGGAGGAGGGGACGCTGCTGTCGGGAGGCGAGCGGCAGCGCCTCGCCATCGCCCGGGCGCTTCTGAAGGATTCCCCGGTGGTGCTTCTCGACGAGCCGACGTCCTCGCTGGATGCGGCCACTGAGCGGGCGATCGTCGGCACGATGGAGGCGTTGCGCGGCGATCGCACCGTGATCGTCGTCGCCCATCGCCTGCACACCGTCCGCGATGCCGACCTCATCGTCGTGCTTTCGGAGGACGGGACGGTCGCAGAACGGGGCACGCACGATGAATTGCTGGCGAAGGGCGGCCGCTACGCCGAGTCGTGGGCGTGTCGGACGGGGAGCTCCTCGGGCGCCTGATCCTCATCACCTGGTCGATGCTCTCACGGGCGCCCTGCCGCAGCTTCCCGAATCCCACCGCCAGGCGCTCGGTGGGCAGAGCGAAACCGCCGACGAAAACGCCGAGCAGCACGAACACCGACGAGCTGTAAGGCTGAAGCTTCCTAGAAAGCGAAAATAGCCCTCTTCCTCATTCCCGTGAAAGCTGGGAGGGAAGGGGGCTCTTTGCTGCCTTGCCGCTAGCTACTACCGCCCGTGCACCTGGTTTTGAGCAATTTCCAGCCCGTGGCTGGCGATTAGCTCCACTGCCTCCGCCGCGGTGGGCAGGGTGAAAGCGAGTTCCTCGCGCTCCTTGGCATTGAAGTTGCGCAGCACATAATCAGCTGGATCCTGGCGGCCCGGAGGACGATCAATGCCAATGCGCACGCGCATGTAGTCCTTCGTGCCCAATGACTTCGATGTCGAATGCAGGCCATTGTGGCCATTCTCGCCCCCGCCGCGCTTAAGGCGCACCACACCCGGGTCTAGGTCCAGCTCATCGTGGACCACCACGACGTCGGTAGGTGCGACATTGAAGAACTTCGCCAGCGCCGCGACCGGCCCACCCGACAGATTCATGTACGTCCGGGGCTTAGCCAGAATCACCTGTCGCTCGCCACCATCGGAGGTTTTAAACCGAGTCTGCACAATCTCAGCATTCGATTTCTTGTGCACGCTAAACGACGAAGGCATCGGAGAAGTCCGGCTGGCTAGTTCATCTAGCACCAGATGTCCGGCGTTATGGCGGGTGAGTTCATATTTGGGCCCAGGGTTGCCGAGCCCCACGACAAGCAGAGGCGTGGTGGAGGCGTTCATGAGTTCAATCTTGGCACACCGTGCACGGTCTTATGATTTTTCTGCGGGTGACTCTTCACGTTGATTGACTTTGAAAACGCCCCGTACTCGTCAAACAAAACTACAAGGAGCCGCGGCTCGTACACCTCGCCCGAGATAGCTGCGGCTTTCTGCTGCGCGTAGCGGTGTTCCATCTCCGCATGCACCCACTGGATAAGGCGGACATGCTCCGCGTCGGTTGACGTGTACATCACCACATTGGGTAGGTGCTGCACTAGGGGAACGTAGTCCGAGCTACCTTTACCGTCGGCAATCATTGCATCGGCACCCGCGAGCACGCAGCTAGTCAGCAGCCATGAGGCCCAAAACGACTTACCGCTACCAGTGCCGCCGCCGACCAGTGCGTGCGGTGAGCGCGCTATAGCAGCCGACAGCACTTCGCCGTCCGCCGTGCGGCCCTGCACCCACGCCAGGCGCGGATACGCGGCAACAGATGACGCGCAAAACTCTTCCAACGAGTCGGTGCCAGTTACATGGAGTTGCTCGTCTGCGCCAGGCACCCAGGGGTCATGCGGGCAGCCCTCGGCGGGGTGACGATTGCCACTCGGTCAGCGGCCAAACGGCGCAGTTCAACGTCGCATTTCACGACACCGCGCAGCTTTTCAACAGTCCGGTTCCAAACGTCGAACCCAACAGTCGGCGGGGTTTCACTGACAGGTAACCGCGACCGTCACCTGTCACACCCCACCCCTGCGGAGTAGGGCAGAGGTAGGAGGTCACCCCGTCCGCGCGTTTAGTGACGTAGGCGAGACCCAGCTTGTGCATGGTGTGGTTCCAGTGTGCCAGCGTCGTGGACTGCACCAGCTCCCAGAGGCCGCGCGCGTCGCGCTTGACGAGCTGATAGCCGCGGGTGGCTTGCATGTCGTGACCCGCGACCTGCACCGTGAGGCCATTGCCGGTTACGTCGTAGAAACCGGCGGAGCGCAGGGCTTCCACCGCGTCGCCGGTGTCGAGTTCCAGTGTCAGGCCTACGCTGTCCGGCTCAAACCGCACCACGTGCTCGTGCCACGGCTGCGGGGAAAACACCGCGCCGTAGATACGCAGCAGCTCGTGCACAGAGTCAGCGGGCAGCTTGCCGACCCCCGGCTCATGGAACGAGCCGCCCTTTACGTGCTGGGCAAGCTGTGAGTAGCGTTCGCGGTAGCTGGCGAGGTCAGCGACTGCCTCGTTGATAAGTGCGGGGTCGCAAAAACCCTCGTCCACGGTGTCCGTCTCTGCTACTTGCTCCGTGTCACCGGGAACCTGCGGCAGGGTGTCGTCGCCGAGTCCGGCGAAAAAATCTTTAGCCATTTTCTTACTCCTAAACGTTTGTCCATGACTCCGTTGCGACCTCCGCGTCCGGCCGGTCAGCGGTCGTCATGGTGAACACAAAATTGCCGTTTGACTGGTCGATATGAAAATCAAAAAGGTCTTTCACATTGAGGCGGCGACGAATGCGCTCCTCATTCTTTTCCAAGTCAGCGAGGCGGTACTGCGACGGCGCGGACACTCGCGCCTCCACGTCGCCAGTTTCCGCTAGTGGGGTCAGCGACACGGTGCAGCAGCCCGTGTGGAAAGCCTTGCCATTCTCGTCGTAGGTGGTCTTCGCCAGGCCGCCAGCCTCTAAAGCGTCGTCCAAATCAGCGAAGCGCCCGCGCCCTGTCTTCTGGTCGAACACGACCGTCACGGCACTGCGTGGCGGTACCCGCACCTCGTACCGGCGACCCCTGAACCATGCGGCGAGCCACAGGGCAATGGCGGCGACCGCCGTGTACCCGGCAGCAGCATTGTGCAGCAGCACCGAGACCAGATACAGCGCGGCGAGCACGGCGAGCCAGCGGAGCCACCGCCTGCGCCAGGTGGGCTGCCACAGCCACCGCGGAGTGTCGATGTGCGGCAGGCTCCACTGCGGGCGGGGAAGCCCCAGCCTGTCGAGCAGCCCGGCGCGGTTGTCCGTCTCCTGTGGCGGGGCGAAGTCAATGTCGGGGTCGCCGAGCGGCTGCATGATGGTCGTCTCGTCGTTATCTACTGGGTAGAAGGCGCGGGTTTCGTCATTCATCGTTACCTCCGCAAATCATGGTGTAGGCGAGGAGATAGGTGGCATAGGGCTGCTTCACGCGCCCCTCGTCCAGTGCCTCGTTGTATATCGAGTACCGCTTGGAGGCGCTGGCCTCGCCGCATACCCACGCTTCCTGTGGCAGCTCCTCGCGCCAGCCGGAGTCACAGCCGTCGGGCACCAGGTAGGTGTCCGCGTCCGGGTCAGAGTTCACTTGGAAAGCGGGCGGGGTGCCAGTGCCGACCCACTGGAAGCAGGCCTTTAATATGTCGGGACGGTAGGGGCGGACTTGGCCGAGGTGGTCCACAAGCTGCTGCCCGCGCTCGTACGGCGACGATGTAGTGGACGGCGTAGGCGACGGAGTAGAGGTGGCTGTCGAGGTCGGACTAGCTGTCACCGTCTCACCACTGCCACTGGTGCCGTGCGGCAGCCACAGCCACACGGTCAGCAGTGCCAGTGTAGTGCAGGCTGCATACGCTAGACGCGACACATCACGCGGGTGCGGGCGGCCGCCGCCATATTTCGCGGTAAGTAGCTCCGGGCCGGGAAGTGTGGAAGAAAATTCTTCGAACTCTCTTTGCGCGCCGTCGCTGTGAAACGGCGGCACGTCGAGGATTACCGATTTCATGCCGCTACCTCCAACCTAAGCGTCACTGTGACGTTTTCCCGTGTACTCACAGCAGACCTCCTAATAGGTGGAGTAGCTGGCTGGGGTCGATTTCCGCAGCGGCTCCGCCGCCACCGGCCAGCAGGAAGCCGAGGCCGACGTAGCCCAATTTCTTTTTCATGCTCCTGCTCATTTCCCGGTCACCAGCCCCAGCGCCTCGCGCAGCGGGCGGGCAGGCCACCGCAGCACACGACCCACCTGGACGGCAACAATTTCCTGGTCTCCCACGACGACATCGTCAAGCGTGCTTCGCTGCTGCGCCGTGACTCTGTCCCCGGTGCATTCGACGGCACTATCTCGGTTGACCGCGAAAACAACATTATTTGGGCAAACGGCACCCCGATCCAGGTCATCTACTCCAATGACCCGGCTACTGTTGACTACACCGCGTACGACCTCAACGATGCAATTGTCATCGACAACACCGGCCGCTGGCGTGACCGTGAGGGGCTGTCACAGCACCTGCAGTCCAAGGGCGTTTCCAAGGTTCTGCTCACCGCGCCGGGCAAGGGCGATGTGAAGAACATCGTCTACGGAATTAACCACAGCATTATCGAGGAGTCTGACAGCATTTTGTCGGCAGCCTCCTGTACTACCAACGGCATTACCCCGGTGCTCAAGGTGATCAATGACCGCTACGGCGTGGCGCACGGCCACGTGGAAACCGCGCACTCGTTTACCAATGACCAAAACCTCATTGATAACTACCACAAGGGCGAGCGCCGTGGCCGCGCCGCTGGCCTGAACATGGTGCTTGCCGCCACCGGTGCTGCCAAGGCCGTGGCCAAGGCCCTGCCTGAGTTCGAAGGCAAGCTGACCGGTAACGCCATCCGCGTTCCCACCCCGGACGTGTCCATGGCGGTGCTTAACCTGGAGCTGGAGCAAGAAGTCGACCGTGATGAGGTCAATGACTTCCTGCGCAATGTCTCCCTGCATTCGGATCTGCGCCAGCAGATTTCCTACATTGCCTCCCCAGAGGTCGTCTCTAGTGACTTCGTGGGCAATACCAATGCCGGCATCGTTGATGGCATCGCCACCATTGCCTCCGGCAAGCACTTGGTGCTCTACGTCTGGTACGACAACGAGTTTGGCTACTCCAACCAGGTCATCCGCGTGGTGGAGGGGCTTTCTAATGCCCGCCCGGTGGTCCTGCCCAAGCGCTTATCTCCCTCTGAGCTTTAAGCTCGCATAATTTAAGGCCCGCGGAGTCCCCGCGGGCCTTAGTTATTTAATCGGTAGGGCGAAGTGCCCGTGTGCGCAGCAACCGCCTGGCGGCCCACGAAGTAATGGCGGCGAAAAGGAGGGTCATTATCGCAGCACAGGCGTAGCGTCCGGGAGAATCCGCATTCATCGGCCAGGCGGGGAAGGCAACGAGCCAGAGGACGGTCTTCGCGAGGACATCGCCGCCTACCGTCACGGAGACAATGGTGCCGACGATTGTCAGAGCAAGTGAGCTCCAAATACCAAAGCGGATGACGACGATGAGAGATATCACCGTAAGGACGTATCCCACGCCGATGGCTAGGGGTAATTGCGCTGGTACGGTTAGGGCAGCACCACCGGCGAAGATAACCGCGAGCGAAGCACACGTGCACACCGCTGTGATGATGCTCAGTAACCACAGGAGAAGGGCAGTAGAGCAGTGGCGAGATTCTGTATAAACAATTGGCCACGCGCCCGAGAACCCCGGCCAGACCAGCATAGGAAGTACACCGGCACCCACGGGGAGAAGCAGAAATACGAAGAATCCCTGTACATAACGTGGTGGGTAGATAAAGGCAATAAAGAACAGAGCTAAGGCGCTTGATACCAAGCACGTAATGACCGCTGGTGTCATTATGGCCCGGTGAAACCCCCGCAGCGCATCGGCACGGCGCGAGTGGGCAGCGGCACGAGAGACAGTGGCAGGCTGCCAACCCTGAGCTGGCGTGGCGGCGGTACTGACCGTGGGCGCCGTAACGCGCCGGCGTCGGGAAAGCGGACGTACTCGGCCAGGCGTCATGGTCGCGGTCAAAGAGCCTGCTACAGCGAGGATGAGGCACAACGCCAATGCCGGAAGCGGGCTTTCCTGCAGGAGTGGATCGCCAGGCTCGAGCGGAACTGAATTCTGGTGGATGCGCAGCGCAGGCAATAGTAACCGTAGCGGCCAGGCGGGCGGAAAGGCCCACCATAGCGGCCCCTCGACAACGCGAGGAAGCACACTAATGACCTGCCAGATAACCGCGAGGATAAGCGTGACGGCAAGGCCCAGCCTGCGGGCGCCTGCGGTCGCAAGCCCCGCGATGCCAATAGCCCCGATCAAAGAATAAGCCCCAGCGATGATGAGCAGCTGGTGGTCTGTCCGTGCTTGTATTGCAACCGCCGCCCAGGACAGACCGAAATTAAGTAGGTGAAATACTGCGAGGCTTGCCAAGACGATGAGGAACCGGGAGGCATGCTCGTAGCGAGGATGAAGCCGGCGCCATAGGGTGCCGCCGCTACGGCTGAGTGCCTCGCGGCGCTCAGGAATGCCAGCAAAAAGCGCTATGAGTGGAGCGTACATGCCGGTGATAAAGATGGACTGCCAGCCAAGAACCCCGGTAGCGTCCTCAGCGGAGGAGGTGAACGCAGAAAAGAATACCGTCATTATCACTAGGGGCAGGGCGAGTAATGGTAGCCACTGCAGGGCGCTGCCGCGGCTGCGCAGTAGTTCTGCTGAGAGATACCGTCGATACTGGTTACTCATCGGTCTCACCATCTGCAGAAGTCAGGCGGAAGAATTCGGCTTCCAATTCACCGCTGGGGGCGAGTTCTTGCAGGGAGCCGGAATACCGGATGGTGCCTTGGGACAGGATAGTGATGTCATGGGCTAGGTGAAGGACCTCACCGAGTTGATGGGAGCTGACCACGACTGTGTGCCCAGCGGCGGCGAGCTGCTGGAGGAGCTGGCGCAGCTCCGCGATGCCCTGTGGATCGAGTCCATTTTGCGGTTCATCAAGCAATAAGATTTCTGGATCACCGAGTAGGGCCTGGGCTAAGGCCAAGCGGGCTTTCATTCCGGTGGAAAAAGACTTTGCCTTCTTAGAACCAGCTCCGGCTAGACCAGCAATGTGCAAGACACGGTCGATTTCAGTATCAGGCAATCCGAGAAGGCGGGTATGCACGCGGAGGTTATCCGTGGCAGAAAGGTGGCCATAGAAAGCCGGCCCGTTAACCGAGGCACCAACATGGTCGAGAACCTCGCGCGACCATGGTTTGCCAGCCACGCGCACCGTTCCCGAATCGGCGGGCAGAAGCCCGAGGAAAATGGAAAACAAGGTGGATTTGCCGGCGCCATTTCTCCCGAGCACAGCGTGTACGCGGCCAGGTGAAACACGAAAACTTATATCCCGCAGTACTGCCTGGGAGCCGAAAGACTTTGTGATGTGTTCGAAAGAAACCTCATAGCTCATACGAAAAGTATGAGCCGCGTTACTGCCTTAATCTTCAGCCCTCGAGACGGTCTTCGCGCCGGGGTAGTCCTACCACAGTAGGAGACTAGGCAATGCCAGCTTTGTGCGCCAGCAGCACCAAAGCCACGCGGTCGCGTGCAGCTAGCTTGGACATCAGCGCGGAGACATGCGTTTTTACCGTGGTATCTGCGATAGACATGTGGCCGGCAATCTCGCTATTTGTAGCACCGCGCGCGATGAGCGCGAGCACCTCCATCTCACGCCGAGTAACTAGGCTCAGTCCTTGGCGCTCGTGCGGACTGAGCTGGCTGTGCGTTAGCGCTCGGCGGTAGCCCTCCAGAACAGGGCCCGTTACTTGGGAGGCGAGGACAGACTCGCCCTTGGCGACGTCGCGTACGGCTTGTACCAGAACCTCTGGGTCGGCGTCTTTTAGCAAGAATCCATGCGCACCGGCGGCAATAGATTGGGATACCAGATCTTCTTCATTGAACGTGGTGAGCATGATAATCCGGCAGTTAGGGGTGCGGGAGAGAATGGCTTGAGCCGCGGCAATTCCATCCATGCCAGGCATGCGTATATCCAAAATGGCCACATCAATGCGGAATCGAAGTGCCAAGGAGACGGCGTCGCCTCCGGAGGCTGCGGTAGCCACCACCTCTATATCTTCCTGCGCGTTCAAGATGGTCGATAAGGCAGCGACGAGCATCGCTTGATCGTCTGCAAGCATGACGCGAATCTTAGGCATGGTTGTCCTTGTGTAGTGGTAGTTCCGCATCCAGTGTAAATTTCTGGGCATCGCCACTGCTTGTTAAGTGTCCGCCCAAGGCTTGGGCGCGTTCCTTAACTCCCACCAAACCCACGACGCTGCCGGATACCTCACTGGGCGTAGGCGACGTAGCGGTGGAGGTGAGGGTGACTCGTGCGGCATCGGAAAGCGTGAGTTTTAGCTGCACATGCGTGCCGGGGCCTTGGTGGCGCAGGGCATTGGTCAGCCCTTCAGAAATGATGCGCACGAGGGCTAGCTGAGTCAGCGCGGAAACCTCGTAGGAGGAAGGCAATTCCGCGTCAATCTTCAGGCCAGCGGTGCGAAAGCCATCGATGATGCTCTGTACATGCTCGAGCTGCTGCGCGGGTTCTAACGCCGTGGGCCCCGTACTGCGTAGCGCCGTGACGATGCCGCGCACTTCCTCCAGCGCGGAATCCGCACCATCGCGAATGCTCTTCAAAGTGGACTCTGCGGCGGTGGTATCCGTGCGCGCGGCGATAATCCCGGCATTAGCCTGAACCTTGATCAAGGTGAGGGAATGGGCCAAGACATCGTGCAATTCCCGCGCAATGAGTAAGCGCTCTTCCTCCTGCGCTTGGTGGAACCGTTCTTGAGCTAAGCGCTCGCGTTGCCTATCCAGATCAAAATAGCGTGCGGCGATGAAATAGGCGCTGCCGAGCACTGCCCAATGCACCACCAGCAAGGCGATGTAGCGGCGATCTAGCTGGAAAGATAATAAAAAGGACTCGGGGTCAATGCGCCACATAGCAGGCGATACAAAGGAACCCAGAAACGCGGCGATAAGCACCGCGCGGGGAATTGAGCGGCGTTCCACGTAGCGGGAGGTGGCGTAGACGGCCATCGGCGCGGTCAATGCCCATGGGGTGACCCCGAGGTTTGCTGGTAGCTGGCTTATCCACGCCGCGGCCCACGCACCAAGGAGGACGATAAAGCCAGCTGCGCTGAGTACCGGTTTGGTACGCCAGACCCAGATGAAGGGTAAAAATAAAAGCGATAGCGCTGCTTGGATGAGTTCGATAGCACCGGGATTCGCCCATGCACTAATGAGATAAAACACCGCGATGAGCGCTGCCACCGCGGTGAGGATTTTATCCCCCAAGCGTGTTCTGGCGACGGTGTCAGTGCTCATAGTCGGACATAGTAGTACGCCTTCGGGGGTGTTCCTATGTAGTTTGTCAATCTCGCGGGTGGGGTGGACGGGGGCGGATCCCTAACTCGGGATTTTTAGGTGTGTTGTTTTTGCGCGCGATTGGTAGCCGACTGGGATTTTTCCAGTCGGCTTGTTTCACTGTTAGGGGTTAAGCTGCTGCGGCTTCTTTTGCTGGGGCGGGGTCGTGGTAATACTCGTGGTTGCGCATCATGGCGT
>NZ_JASPFZ010000014.1:0-55751 GCF_030227355.1 Corynebacterium sp. MSK310 | reverse complement strand
TTTGCGGACTGCCTTGACGATGGCCATGTTGCGGTTGGGACTATTCATAGTGTCAAACATGTCGCGACTGATGAGTAAAACATCACCCGACACGGCCAGGTAACCCTAAGCGTCAACTATGTCGCGACTGACCTGTCAACCATCACGACCACTTACCCAGGAACAGACTGTCAAATAAGTCATGAATTCGGACACCGTCAGCCACCCCAACGTCCCGAGCCTCGCGCTCGGGATTTTTTATATCTCCACCACCATTTCCTCCGAGCGGGCCCTGCCAGCGAGATCCGGCATATCTCCGGTAATCAGGAACTCATCGACACCCAGCTGCTTGCCGATGTCCCTTAGTTCCTCCCCCACGTCCTCCACCGTCCCCCAAACATCGTGGCTCAGGGACTCGTCGATGCGGCGCTGTTGCTGACTCGTCAGGCCCTCTAGATCCAATTCGCGGGCCGGGCGCAGCGGCGCGAATTCCCCGGTGGACTGGGCCATGACCTTTGCATAGGACTCCGGCAGCAAAAGGTCGCGCGCTTGGTCCGCGGTATCGGCGACGGCGATATTGAGGGAGGAGATGATAGGTGGGGCATCGGCAAGCGCATGCTCGCGGTAGAGCCGCGCCGCCTTTTCCTGCATCTCTACGGGCCCGCCCAGGATGACGCCCAATCCCAGCCGCGCGGCCACCGTAACCGACCGGAAGCCGGCGAGGATATAGAGGGGCGTGCCCGCGTACTCGGGCCGCACCGTCACCGCCTCCTCGCCGTGCAGGTAGCGCAGCAGGGTCTCGACCTCGTTCTCGAACTGCGGCTTGAGATCTAGCGGATCGCCCTGGCGCAGCGCCTTGCGCACCGGCTCCGTAAAGCCCACCGAGGAGCCCAGCCCAATATCAATCCTGCCCGGGTATAGAGCTTCCAAGAGGTTGATTTGTTCCGCAATCAGAAACGGTGGATGGTTGAGCACCATGATGCCTGCGGTACCCACGCGAATGCGCTGCGTGCGCGCCGCCACGTGCGCAGCCAACATGCCCGGCTGGCCCGCGGGGATGCCCGGCACCCCGTGGTGCTCGGCGAGGAAAAACCTGTGAAAACCCAGCCGCTCCACATGCTGCGCATGCTCGGCTACCCCATCGAGTGTGCCTGCCGCTCCGCGGTCCAAAATAGAAAAGCGCATGGCCACCACTGTAGCCATGCGCCTAAAAATTGTACGGATTATTGATTAGCGTCCGCGTTGCCCTTAGACCATTCCTCCCAGGACATATTCCAATCGCCCAAGCCGTCCATAGGGTTGAGCGTCTCGCCATAAGTATTAAATACGTGGACGATATCGCCGCGCTTGACGGTGTTCTGGAACCACTGCGCAGCCTCTGGCGTGACGTTGATGCAGCCGTGGGAGGTATTGGAGTTACCCTGCGCCCACACGGACCACGGTGCAGCGTGCACGTAGATGCCCGAATAAGACATTTGGGTAGCCCAGTCCACCTCGGTGCTGTACCCGCCCGCCTCGTGCGGCAACCCGAAGGTCTCAGAATCCATCAGCAGCGACTGGTGTTGATCACCAATGACGTAACGCCCATTCGGGGTGTCAAATTGGTAATCGCGCCCCAGCGATACCGGAATGGTGCGCAAGAGCTCCTTGTTCTTGTAGACCTTCATGGTCTTGGTGGCATTATCCACCAGCGTGACGGTGCGATCCCCGATGGTGAAATCCGTCCCGGTATTTTCCCCACCGTAGATTCCGCCACCGAGATCCTTGCCGTACTGATCGACCTTGACCTCAACCTTGGTGCCCGGCTCCCAATACTCCTTGGGGCGCCACCGCACCTCTTGGTTGTTCACCCAGTAGAACGCGCCTTCCACCTCCGGGTTGGTCTTGACCGTAATCGTGTCCTCTGCCGCCTTGCGGTCGGTGATATAGGTACCGAAATTGACGCCGATTACCTGGCCCACGCCCACCTCGGAGCCCGGGATAGGCGTCATCGCCACCTGGGCGACACCTGCCGCCTGGGAGGTGGAAAAGCTCAAGTTCTTCTTATTTCCATCCTTATCAGTGGCCACGATGGAATAGGTGTGGTTATAGCCAAGATCCTCGGCCGTGGTCCACTTCTTGCCGTCCTCAGAGAGTTTTTCTTCAACTTCCACGCCCAGCTCATTGGTCATGGTCACGCTCTTGAGCTCGGTGGTGGATTCCACGGTGACGGGCTTGGATGGATCGACGTCTTCTGCTCCATCCTTCACGGAGGCGGAAAGCTTCGACTTTTCTTTCTGCTCAGATTTCTCTGCTGAGCTCGAAGTAGTTTCCTTTTCCTCCGGGCGGTTTTCGGCGGCGGAATCAACGGAACACGAGGCTACTACCAGGGAAATGCACGCAATGCTCGCAGCAGCAATGCGGCGGGAATTAGAGAGGGAGTTAATCACTAAGTAGACCTTAGAAAACACAGTAGTTCGTTCAAGACCAATCCAGACTATCGCCTTGCCACCCCAAATACCAGAAACAAGCGCACCATTGTCCAAACTGTTATACTCCCCCGAAAACACGCTATGACCAGTCGATTTTACAGTTTTTCAACCGGGGTGCTAGAGTTTCTACTCGTTGCACAGAGAGCCACACGGCAGGACGTCAACACTGCGCCATTAGCTCAATTGGCAGAGCAACTGACTCTTAATCAGTGGGTTCGGGGTTCGATTCCCTGATGGCGCACAACAGCGAAATCGCGAGGTATATTCCTCGCGATTTTTTCGTTTTCAAAGTTCGCTTTCAAAGCTAGCAAAAAGGCCGAGCATTTCGCTCGGCCTTTGCTTATCTTACTGCTTATTTACGCGCTGGGGCGCGACGACGGGAACACCGCGGTGCTCCACGATGTCCGCCTCTACCCCATAGACGCTTTCCACCAGCTCGCACGTGAGCACGTCTCCAGGCGCGCCCTGGGCGCGGATATGGCCCGATTTGAGCACCACCAGTTGGTCACACATACGCGCGGCCAGGTTGATGTCGTGAATGGCCACCAACCCCAGGCTGCCCTCGCGCCTAGCCTTCTCGCGCACCTCCTCGAGGACGAAGAACTGGCGATGCAGATCGAGCGCAGACGTCGGCTCGTCCAAGAGCATCAGGCCAGGATTTCCCACCAGCATCTGCGCCACGGCCACGAGCTGGCGCTGGCCGCCAGATAGCTCGTTGAGGTAGCGCGAGGCAATGGCATCCAGCCCCATCGCGTGCAGCACCTCGCCGCTGCGGGTGATGGGATCCTCGCATGCTTCCCGACGCGCCGCGATCAACACCGTCTCAAACGCCCGCAGCGCCGCGGTGCTGGGCAGATCCTGCGGGACGTAGCCGATGAGCTGGCGGCGGTGCTTGCCCCGCGGGCTTTCGCCATCCACCAGAAAATCCACCTCGCCTTTGTACCCGCGGTGCACGCCGGCAAGGGACTTGATCAGCGTGGTCTTGCCGGAGGCGTTGGGCCCTAGCAGGCCAACCAACTGGCCGCCTTGCAGCGTATCCACGTCGACCGCTTCGAGCACGGTGTGCTTGCCGTAGGCTGCGCTAATACCGCGCAGGGTGAGTTCTACGTCCACAGCGCCCTCCTTCGAGTCATCACGATGGCAATAAAGAACGGCACTCCCAAGAGCGAAGTCACAATGCCGATCGGAATAGCCAGCCCAGGCTTAATCATCAGGCTCGCCGCGTGCGCCGCGCACATCACGGCCGCACCGGCAGCCATGGAAGCAGGCACGAAGTAGCGCTGATCCTCGCCCACCAGCATGCGGGCGATGTGCGGGCCCACGAGGCCGATAAAGCCGATGATGCCGGCGAAGGCCACCGTCGTTGCCGCCACGAGGGAGACTACGATGAGCACCACCACGCGCAGCCGCGCGGTATTAATGCCCATGGCGGCGGCGCGGGCATCGCCAAGCCGCAAGGCGGTAAGCCGCCAAGACAGCGCCCACAAAATGGGCAGGGCAACCAGCAGCACGCCCGCCAGCACGCCGTTGGCGACCCAGTTGGCGCGCGTAAGCGAACCCATGGACCAAAAGACGATCTGCTGCAGCGCCTCGGCCGAAGACTGGTATTGGATGAGCGCGAGCATGGCCTGGAAGAAGAAGACCAAACCAATGCCGAGCAGCACCATCGTCTCTGCCTTCGCACCGCGGATAATGGCAGCCACGACGATGATCGCCGTCGCCACCGCCGCCGACAGCCACGCCACCAACGCCAGGTTGAACTGCGGCTGGGTCAGCAGCTGCCACTTCAGCACGATGGAACTAGCACCACCGAAGGCCGCCGCGGCGGAAATGCCGAGCGTAAACGGCTCCGCCAGCGGGTTATTCAAGATGGTCTGCATCTCCGCGCCGGCCAGCGAGAGGCTGACGCCGATGAGCAGGGCCATGACGGCCATCGGCAAGCGCAGCTTCCACAGCACCGTATGCGTCTGGTCATCCAGGCTCGAGGGCTTCACGATGCCCCTGATGACCTCGCCGGGGCTGATGTCGATGGCGCCGACGAAGTTGCTGACCACAAACGCCACCGCCGCGATAAGACACAGGCCCGCGACGATGCTAATGCGCTGCCAGGTGAGCTTTTTGTGTTGCTGCGTAAGGGCAGCTACCTCCGCGCTCACCATTAATTCGTGCTAAAGAAGGTTCCCTCGCCAGCAACCGGCGAGTACTTTTCTTGCGCTTGCATCCACTGCTTGTCGATGTCCATATCCTCATACGCCTCCGGGTTGATCCACTTCGCGATCTGCAGCAGCGCTAGGTAGTTGAACGGCGAGTTGTAGAATTGGTGCCACATGCTGTGCAGGTTGTGGTCCTTGACCGCGCGCAGGTTCTCGAATCCTGGCTGGTTGCTCGGCAGCTTGGCGATGCTCGCCTCCGCTTCATCTTCGCCGATGCCATAGCCCACCGCAGCGTAGCCGACGGGGTTGCCCTCATCGTCCTTCTTATCGGACCAGTCGCCGCCGGTCGCAATCACCATGTCTGGATCCGATTCGAGGACCTTTTCTGGGGTCACGGCACCGGATTCGCCCGGGATGATGCCGTCGGCCACGTTTTCGCCGCCGGCCTCGTTGACCAGCTGCGAGATATTGGAGTTATTCCAGGAGCCACAGCAGTCCATGACGCCGGCCGCGCGCCAGACGAAGGTCTTGGGCTTATCCTTTACCTTGTCCGCGCGCTCCTTGACCAGATCCACGGTCTTTTGCCACTCTTTGTTGAATTCCTCGGCGCGCTCTTCTTTGCCGAAGATCTCACCGAAGATTTCCATGGACTTGGTGGTGTTTTCCAGCGGCTTGGCGCGGAAATCGGTCACGGCGTACTTAAGGCCCGCCTGGTCCATCTTTTCGGTCAATCCCGCCTCTTGCGAAGCGTCATACTGGTCCTTGGACAGCACGATGAGGTCTGGGTCCAGGCTCACCAGGTTTTCCACGGTGACATCGCCCTTGGAGATAGCACCAACTTCCGGCAGTTCAGTGACCTTGGGCAGCTTTTCTTCCAAGACGTTGTAGTAGTCCGGTACGTTTTTCTTCAGATCGGATCCGATGCCCACGACTTTATCCAGCGGGTCTTCAGTGTTGAGAATGCCGGTGGCGAAGATGGAGCGGCCCTCGCCCAATAGAACGCGCTCGGGGGCCTTGTCGAGTTCTACGTCGCGGCCCGCGAGGTCGGTGAAGGACAGGGCGGCATCGTCGCTGCCGCTGCTGCTGTTGGTGTTGTTGGTGGTTTCTTCGGCGGCGCTGCAGCCTGCCAGTACGGTGGCGGAGGCCGCTACCACGGCCAATACCTTGGGGAATCTATATGCCATTTTGAGTCCTTGGTCGATCGGGATCCTCGATACGAGGATAAGGGCGAACCTATCCTAGCCTAACCAGGTAAGGTGACCCAAACCTAAACTGCTTCCTCGGCAATTGCGTAATCTTCCGGCTCGCCCTTGGGCACCTCAGTGCCGTCCGCCATGGTGCGGTTCTCCAATTCGCCCTCCGGATCCACGATGGCGATATCGAAACCGGCCTCGCGGATGCGCCGGAGGCCCTCCTTTAGCATGCGCCGGCCCATCCGGTTGGATCCGGTGATATGGGATAACTCCAACACCACCGTGCCCTCCCCGAATTCACATTCGGTGAGCTGATGCAAGATGGTCTCCGCCGCGTTGAAATTGATAAGCCCCTGCAGGAAGATCACCGTGAGGTCGTCCTCGGTTTCCATCCTGCGCACCGGGTGCACGCCGTAGCGCTCATCGGTGGACATCAAGTGCAGCCCCATATCCTTTGAGAGCAGGGTCAAGGCATCCACCCCGCGGACGGAATTGCCCTCTTTATTAAGCCGCGGCGAAAACGTCGCTACCCCCAATTGGCCAGGCAACGTACCCAGCAGGCCGCCCGAAACGCCGGATTTCGCTGGGATGCCAACCTCGGCCATCCAGCGCCCAGCGCCGTCGTACATGCCCGCAGAGCTCATGACAGAAAGCGTCAAGCGGCAGACATCGGCATCCAAGATCTTCTCCCCCGTTACCGGCTGCGTGCCACCATTAGCCAGGGTGGCAGACATCACGGCGAGGTCACGCACCGTGACCTTAATCGAGCACTGCTCCACGTAGGTCGAGACCGCATCATGGGCCTCGTCCTGGATGATGTCGTAATTGCGCAGCATGTGCGCCAAAGACAGGTTCCTATCGGAGACCTGCAGCTCGGAATCGCGCACTTTTTCATCAAGTTTCAGCTCGCGGCCCGCCAGCCTTGAAAAGTAGATGCGCAGCTGTTCCACGCGCTCGGCTGGATCCGAATCCACGCCATTAATTAGCTGCGTTACCGCGATCGCGCCCGCATTAATCATCGGATTCACCGGCCGGTGATCATCGCGGTTGAGCGAAAGCTCATTGAAGGCCTCACCGGACGGTTCCATGCCGACGATCTCGCGCACCGCATCCAAGCCCAGTTCCTGCAACGCTAAGGCATATGCAAAAGGCTTCGACACGGACTGCAGGGTGAATTCCACCTCTGCATCGCCAGCGGAATACACGTGCCCCGTCGTGGTGCAGATGGCCACGCCGAGGTAGTCCGGTTCCGCCTTCGCGAGCTCGGGAATATAGTCCGCCACCGCGCCGCTGCGGTTTCCTCGCACCTGGGTCAAAATTTCCTGCAAATAAAAAGGAATTGGAGTTTTCATCGCAACTTAGCATACGAAAAAAGCCCCCACGGCGCGCGTGGGGGTAAGGCGGGGAAAATTAGTGGCGCTCAGACAGCAAGCGCTGCAATTCCTTCAGGTCGCTCTTGCGACGACGCGAG
Organism: Corynebacterium sp. MSK310; assembly: GCF_030227355.1. Taxonomy (NCBI): domain Bacteria; kingdom Bacillati; phylum Actinomycetota; class Actinomycetes; order Mycobacteriales; family Corynebacteriaceae; genus Corynebacterium; species Corynebacterium sp. MSK310. Next base: position 48,484 of record NZ_JASPFZ010000014.1, on the reverse strand, counting down.
CGGAACACGGAATAGGCAATCAGCCCAGCAACGGCCGCGCCGACGCCACCGAGCACCAACTGAACGTTGCGGTCCTGCAACTTTTCGGTGGCGGCGTTCTTGGCGTCATCGACGAGGTTTTGCGGCTTGCTGCGATCCGCAATTTCATCCAGGGTGCTAGCCAGCTGGCGCCGGGTGCGTTCGATATCGCGTTGAATATCTTCAATATTGCGTGCCACGGAATTCTCCTCTTAGCTTAAGTTTCGCTCTTAACGAGCTTATCTTACCGTGCAGGGCCTCCCCCGCGCAGGCCGGGGAGCACGTAAAGTAGGTCCCATGACTGAAACTCGTTTGAACGTAGGAGATACTGCCCCCGCTTTTGCGCTTGCCGATGCCACCGGCAACACCGTTTCCCTTTCCGATTACGCAGGCCAGCGCGTGCTTGTGTACTTCTACCCGCGCGCCAATACCCCAGGCTGCACCAAGGAAGCCTGCGATTTTCGCGATTCCTTAGAAGAGCTCAATGAGCTCAATATCGCGGTGGTGGGCATCTCCCCCGATAAGCCCGAGGCGCTGGCGAAGTTCCGCGATGACCACGATCTCAACTTCCCGCTGCTTTCTGATCCAGATAAGTCCGTCATGACCGCATACGGCGCTTTTGGGGAGAAGAAGAACTACGGCAAGGTAGTCCAGGGCGTTATCCGTTCCACCTTCCTCGTGGAGCCGGATGGCATCATCGGCCAGACCCACTACAACGTGAAGGCCACCGGGCACGTCGCGCGCGTGATGAAGGGCCTCGAGTAAGCCGGTGGAGGAAATCCTCGTTCCGCGGCGTCGGCCAGCGCAGGCGCGCAGCCGGGAGCGCTTTGCACGCATCGTACAGGCGGCGCGCGCCGTGCTTGTCGATGTCGGCTTCGAATCCTTCACCTTCGATGAAGTAGCCCACCGCGCCGAGGTTCCGATCGGCACGCTGTATCAATTCTTTGCCAATAAATACGTGCTCATCTGCGAGCTCGACCGGCAAGATACCGCCACCAGCCTGGCCGAAATCGAGCGCTTTTCGCGCCTCGTGCCAGCCCCACAGTGGCCGGATGTCTTGGATGAATTCATCGACCACCTCGCGCGGATGTGGCGCGAGGACCCCTCCCGGCGCGCCGTTTGGCACGCCATCCAGTCCACCCCAGCGACGCGGGCCACGGCGGCCGATACCGAGCTGCAGCTCTTGGAGCCGCTCGCCGAGATCCTTCGCCCGCTGGCCACCGAGCACAGCGATGCGCAACGCATTGAGCTGGCGCGCTTCCTTATCCACACCGTGGTCTCGCTGCTTAATTACGCCATTTCGGGCGATCCAGACAAGTTCGATTCCGTGGTCATGGAGCTAAAGCGCATGCTGATTTCGTATCTCTTTGCGGTGGCCGCGGGATAAGTTTGTAGATGTTTATACAAGTTATCCACAGGCGGGCGCTGGGCGCGATTGGCGCCGCGGCAGCGCGCGCCTAGATTTGCAGGCATGAACGCACTGCAGGCCTATGCCACCCAGATTTCCTCGGCGATGGATATTCTCGCCGAGGCCCACGGCATGCCTGAACGCGACCTCATCGAGCTCGGCCTGCCGGATGTCGAGGCCCGCGAACTGCTCACGCTGGCTGAAGTTTATTTCGGCACCACCTCCTTTAGCCGCAAGCAGCGCCTTGCCGCCGCGGGCGCGCGCCACCACGATCTGGTGACGCTGAAGCTCATCGAGAAGTACGCCACCCGCGCGGCCACCAAGCGCGCCGCGTGGAACCTGCGTGTAGAGCTGTGCCGGCAACACGGACCGGCTTCTGAGATCGCCCGGCTCGCTAAGAAGCGCCTGCGCGAATGGCGCCCGCGCCGCCGGCCGCCGCGCGAGGGCGTACAACTCCTGCGCCGCCCGGAAGGCCCGTGGACGATGCGCATTACCGCGCCCTCATCCTTCCTCGCGGATCTTGATTCCGCCCTCGACCCCGATGACCCACTCGCGTCTTTCCGCGAGCTCCTCCGCGGCGAGGGCGCTGCCACGGTACAGACCACGACGAACGTGATTATCCCGCTCAACGCGCTGGACCAAATACTGGAAGGCGATGGCGACGAGGTCACGCTTCGGCTCACCAACGGCTCGACCATTACCGGCGCGCAGCTCGTCGAGCGCACCTTCAGCGAACACGGGCTAGCCACGCTTATCCACCCGGTGAAGGGCCCGGTCAACCTGTATCGGACCTCGCGGTTCGCCTCAGAAAAACAGCGGCTGATGGCCGCCGCCGAAAACCCCACCTGCCCGTGGCCGCCGTGCAATCACCCGGCGGATAAGTCTCAGATCCACCACCTACAGGCGTGGAAGCACGGCGGGATGACCAACGCGGACAACCTCACCGTGTGCTGCCCGTACCACAACGGGGTGAACCAAGACGATCCGAACGCCCCTCCCCTGCGCGGCCGCCTTGCCCGGGTAAACGGCAAGGTCCGCTGGATCCGCTAGCGCTGCCTCACCGAGGTAGCGCTACTCGGCGTGCGCAAGCAACTCCGCGCACATATCAGCGGGAAAGTGCGCCCCAGCCATCAGGGTGAAGTCCTCCCGGCCCAGCGCTCCGGCGCCCTCTGGCACGCTGCCCCACAACCGGCAGTCCGTGACCGCTGGAAGCTCGTCCACGTTCAGCCTCGTCGCCAAGTCCGGCTTCTCGGGCAAACTGCCACCGATAAGCCCCAGCACGTTAATCCCGCGCCGTTGCGCCTCGCGGACGGTGAGCTCTGCAGCGTTGAGGCTGCCGAGTCCGAGGGAGGTGACGATGAGGAGATTGGTGGCAACATCGGCAAGCGTGTAATCATCGGCCAAACGCACTAGCAGCCCACCGGCGCCTTCCACCAGCACTACGCGGCCTGGTGCGTCCAACCCCGCCACCCAGTCACTGAGCTCCTCTTTAGTCGGCGGCGTCATGCCCGCCCGGCGCGCCGAAAGGTTTGGTGCTAGCGGTTCGGGAAAGCGCGCCATCTCCGTAACCTCGACCCCGGCCAGGGCCCGCACCGTCGCCGCATCGCCGCTATTATCCGGCTCCCCAGTCTGCAGGGGCTTGGCATAAACAACCTCGCGCCCGCTCTGGGCAAAAGCACTGGCGATGGCCGCGGTCGTCACGGTCTTTCCCACGTCGGTATTGGTGCCGGTGATAAAGATAATCATCGCTTTCCTCCTGCCACCGCGGCGCGCACCCCGCGGCAAATCTGCGCAACCTCGTCCTCGGTGCTGATAAACGGCGGCATGGTATAGATAAGGCGGCCAAACGGGCGCAGCCACACGCCCTGCTCCACCGCCGCATCCGTGGCGCCTGCCATATCGACATCGCGCTCCATCTCCACCACGCCAATAGCGCCCAGCACGCGCACGTCTGCCACGCCCGGCTCATCCTCCAGCCCGGCAAGCCCCGTACACAACTGCTTCTCGATGCTCCCAACCTGCCCCCGCCACGTTCCTTCCAGGATCATGGCGGTAGCCTCGGCCGATACCGCGCAGACCAGGGGGTTGGCCATAAAGGTAGGGCCGTGCATCAGCGCGCGCGGGTGCATGCCCTCGGCAACGCGGGCGGTAGCAAGCGTGGCCGCCATCGTCATGAATCCACCGGTCATCGCCTTGCCCACGCACATGATATCCGGAACTACACCCGCCGCCTGGGTAGTAAAAAGGTCCCCGGTGCGGCCAAATCCCGTGGCGATTTCATCCGCGATCAGGACGATTCCGTGGCGGTCACAGATTTCGCGCGCCCCGCGCACCAACTCGTGATCGTGGAAACGCATGCCGCCGGCGCCTTGGACGACGGGCTCGATGATCAAGGCCGCGACCTCGTTCGTAATGCAGCCTTCCAACTCCCGCAGGTAATCCGCGCGCATCTTCTCGCTCGCCCCGCGCGTGGGCGGTGCCGGGGCGAAAATCTGCTGCGCCAGGGTGCCGGTCCACATCGAGTGCATGCCGCCATCGGGATCGCACACGCTCATCGCGGCAAACGTATCGCCGTGATAGCCCGAGCGCCACGTCAACATCTTCGTGCGCTCTGGGTGGCCGATCCCCTGCTGGTATTGCAGGGCCATCTTGATGGCGACCTCCACCGAGACCGATCCCGAATCCGCATAAAAGACCTGCGCGAAGTCGTGGCGCGTGAGCTCCATGAGATTGGCCGTCAGCCGCGCAGCCGGTTCGTGCGTAAGCCCGCCGAACATCACGTGGCTCATGCGGTCGATCTGTTCCTTGGCAGCGGCGGTAAGCCGCGGGTGGCTGTGGCCATGGGCGGCGGCCCACCAGGAGGACATGGCGTCGATGAGCTGGGTGCCATCGGCAAGCGTGAGGTGGACGCCCGCGGCAGACTCGACCACGCGCGTGGGCGCGCCGGGTTCGGCGTAGGGGTGCCAGATGTGGTGGGCATCGATTGTCGCTATGTCTTTAGTAGAAATATCCACCAAATTAGATCTAGCACACACTCTCGGCCGCTATAGTCCTTTTTATGAAAGTTCTTGAACGGCGTTCAATTCGCCGCTTACCCGTGGTTTTGCCGGCAATTGCGGGCATCGAAATGTGGGAGCGCTTCAGCTTTTATGGCATGCAAGCCATCCTCGCGTACTACCTCTACTCCACCTCCGGCGGGCTCGGCATGGAGCAAACGCAGGCCACCGCGCTCGTCGGCGCGTACGGCAGCCTGCTCTACCTCTTTACGTTTGTGGGCGGCTGGGTTAGCGACCGGCTCTTGGGCGCCAAGCGCACCCTACTTACCGGCGCCGGGCTGTTGGTGTGCGGGCACTTTGCCCTCTCGCTCGTCCCCGGCACGGCGGGGCTCATCATCGGGCTTTTGCCGCTCGCTCTCGGCTCGGGGCTGCTCAAGACCGCCGCGATTACGATTCTGGGCGCCGCTTTTCCCGCCGAGGCCGGCGCGCGCGACGGGGCCTTCCAGATTTTCTACCTCGGCATCAATGTCGGCGCGCTCTTTGGCCCCATGCTCACTGGGTGGCTGGCCGAGGAATACGGCTACCACGCCGGATTCTTCGCCGCAGCGGTGCTCATGTGCTGCGGCTGCGCCACCTACGGCGCACTGCGGAAAAAGATAGACGTTCCGTCGCGCCCACCACACCCCACCCAGGCCCCGGGTAAGGCGGGGCTGATCGCGCTGGCGGCGCTTGTAGCCGGCGTGCTGCTCGTCATCACCGTCTCCCCAGGCACGCTGACCGTGCTGCTTCTTATCGCCACGGTAGCGGCCGCGGCCAGGCTTTTTGCCAGCATGCTGCGATCCCCGCAGGTCACCGCGGATGAGCGGCGCCGCATCCTGGATTTCATTCCGCTCTTCGCCTGCTCGACAGCCTACTGGACCCTGCAACCACAAATCTACGGCGTGCTTGCGGTCTATTCGGATCAGCGCCTCAACCGCACCATCGGCGGATTCGAGATCCCACCGGCTTGGACGCAATCGCTCAACCCGCTATTTATCCTGCTGCTCTCGCTGCCCTTGGCCGCGGGCATGACGCGCTGGGCCAACTCTCGGCGCGCGCTCATGGGGTGCGGCATCATCTTCGCCGGTGCCGGCATGTTCCTCCTGCTGCCATTCGTGGGCGGCGGAGAAAATTCCACGCCGTTTTTGGTACTAGCGGGCACCATCTTTTTGATGTCACTCGGTGAGCTCTTCATCGGCCCAGTGGGCATGGCCGCATCCGCCGCCCACGCACCGCGGGCCTATGCCACCCGCTTTTCCGCGCTGTACTTCCTCACCATGGCCATAGGCACCTCGCTGGCCGGATCGATGTCGCAGCTGTACGATCCCACCTCGGCATCCGCCGAAACGACCTACCTCCTCATCATGGGCGGCGTCCCCATCATCTTGGGGCTAATGCTCCTCCTGCGGCGCAGGTAGGCCCTTAATGCCCGGCGGACTCATCCAGCGCGCGGTCCGCCATCAGCACGTCACGCATGCCGCTGAACAGATCGCCCATTCCCTGCGGGTTGGACGGCATGTAGAGCACGGAGGCTTGGCCGTTATTCGAGACATCCACCATCGCGTCAAGGTACTGCGACACCAGCATGAGGACCTCGGGAGATTCCTGCACCCCGGCATCGCGTAGTAGCTCGTATTGCTGAGCGATGCCCTCGACGATCTCCTTGCGCTGCTCTGCAACGCCCCTACCCTGCAGCTTCTTCGCTTCTGCAGCACCCTCGGCTTCTTTGACCACGCGGATCTTTTCCGCCTCCGCCTGGGCGATGGCCGCCTCGCGCTCGCGCTGCGCCGCGTTAATGGAGTTCATGGACTCGCGCACCCGGGAATCCGGGCGGATATCGGTCACTAGCGTATTGACGAAGTTCCAGCCGTATTCGGCCATATTATCCCGCAGTGAGGCCGCCACGTTCTGCGCGATGGTGTCCTTAGAGGAAAAGGACTCGTCCAAGCCCATATTCGCCACCGACGAGCGCACATTATCTTGCACATAGGCCACGATCTGCTGCTCGTGGTTGGAGAGCATATAAAAGGCCTCGCGTTCGCGGCCTTCTACCACCTCGTACTGCACCGCGACCGGAATTTGGACGAAGACATTGTCCTTCGTCTTGGTTTCCACCATTACGTCCAGTTGGCGCACCTGCAGCGAAATCTTATCGCGCACGCGGTCAATCCAAGGCATCTTGAAGTGCAACCCCGCGTGGGCGACTGTCTGGAATTTACCCAACCGTTCCAAGATGGCCGCCTCGCGGGTACGCACGATGTAGTAGCCATCAAATACGGTGGCGAGAACCAGCAAGATGATGATTCCGATGATGATTAAGCTAAACATTCCCTCTCCCTAACTACGAGTGTGAAATTAATTTTCGCACAGGCAGAAAGCATTCGCTAGTGGTCATCGATAAGCGCAAAGAGCTTGCCCATCACCTCCGCGCCGTTCTCGCCGATGCCATTGTGCTGGTACTCATTCGTCACCCACGGGCGCACATCGCCCAAATGTGCCGCGGTGGCCAAGGATTCCTCCAGCGGAACGAAGATATCGTCGAGGTAGATGGCGGCGGCGGAGGTGGGGGCATCGGCAAGCGCATAAGGCGCCGTAAATTCCCGCTCCGCCAGCCCCTGCGCTCCCTCCTTGAAGGCCTGCAGCGCCGGATCCTCATCAAACTGCCACGGGAAAATGTGCTCACCGGTCAGCCAGGTGCCGGACTCGGCAAATTCCGGGAACTCCTCCCGCACGCGGTGCGCCGACCACTGCGTCGCCGCCTGCCCGCCGCTGCCGGCATAAATGGACTCGTGGATAGCCGCATAAAGCGGCGCCTCCGCAAAGCTCACGCGCTCGCCGATGCCCCACAGGAAATCATCCCGCAGCACCTTCTCTCCCCGCACGGTGCGGAAGGGCTCTTCCAGGAGGTAGGCCAATCCGTCGAAGCCCGTGCCCCGCCCCAAATCGGTGCCGATGGTGCGAAAGCGCAGCGAGGACAGCCGCTCGCCGGTGTGCAGGCGCTCATCGGAATTATCAAGGTGGGCGATGATTTCCTCGACGCGCCGCTGCACCCAAGGGAACTCGCGGAAGAAACGCTCCTGGCGGGCTTTGAGCTTGCTAAAAGTCGCGCGGTAAAGGTGATCCGCGCCCTGCAGCGTGGGGATGCCGCCGGTGAAAAACGCGTGCTTGACGGACTCGGGCGCCTGAGATAGGTACGCAGTGATGCAAAAGCCGCCAAAAGACTGGCCAAATAGGGACCAAGTCTCCAGCCCCAGGTGTTCGCGCAGGCGCTCGGCATCGCGCACGATATTGTCCTGGCGCAGCAAGGCCAGGTGTTCTGCGCTGCGCTCTTCTGCGGGGCTCAGCCTATCGATGCGGTGCGAACGCCCCGTGCCGCGCTGGTCGAGGAGGATGACGCGATAGCGCTCGAGCGCCTTGCCGATAAGCCCCGTCGGTTTGACTGGCCGCGGGGCCGGAAAGCCAGGGCCACCCTGCAGATACAACAGCGCCGGCAGGTCCTCGCCGCCGGGCGGGATTATTTCGCGGGCATAGAGAGCAAAAGTCCCGCGCGGATTGTCATAATCCCACGGGACTTCCAGGGTGTGTTCAATAATATCGTGGCCGAAGCGGCGGTAGTGAGTCATGCCCACCCAGGTTAGTAAACCTCTAGGCCCTTCGCGCGGAAAACGTCGCGGACTTTTTCCACGTCCTCCGGTTTCGGTGGCTTGGTATCTGCCAAGTGGTAGGTCATATCGAGCCCCTCCCACTTGTCCTTGCCCATATTGTGGAAGGGCAGGACCTCGACGCGCTCCACATTGGATTTCCACCGCGCCACGATGGAGGCGACGTTTTCGACGTTCTCGGCCGAATCCGTCAGGCCCGGTACGACGACGAAGCGAATCCACACCGGCTTGCCTATCGCGTTGAGGCGGTCACCAAAATCGAGCGTGGGCTGCAACTGCCGCCTCGTTACGCGCTGATAGGTTTCCTCATCGCCCGACTTCACGTCCAGTAGCACCAGGTCGATATTGTCTAGATCCTCATCGCGCAGGCGCGAGCCTAAGAAACCGGAGGTATCGATGGTGGTGTGGATGCCGGCGTCGTGGACTTCCTTGAGGACGCGGCGGGTAAAGGCAATCTGGAAGAGGGGCTCACCACCGGAGATGGTTAGGCCGCCACCGGAAGCTTGGAAGATGGGCTTATAGCGCTTGATGCGTTTGACCACATCGTCTACCCGCTCCAAGGTGCCGGTCTTCATCTCCATGGTGTCCGGGTTATGGCAATACTGGCAGCGCAGGGGGCAGCCGGACATGAACATGGTCATGCGGGTGCCCGGGCCGTCGACGGCGGTTACCAGCTCCCAAGAGTGCACGAGGGCGATATCGCCGGTGCGGCGCGCCTCCATGAGCTCGGGGCGGGTAATCTCATCGAGTTCGTGGTCGGTTCCCAGGCCCGCGGCAACACCGCGAACGCGCTCGCCGGATTCCGGCGACAGGGTGACCACACCAGTAATGCCATCAGCCATGATTATGAACCCTGGTGGAAGGTGCGGGAAATGACGTCAAGCTGCTGCTCCTTTGTGAGCTTGACGAAGTTGACCGCGTAGCCAGAGACGCGAACGGTGAGGTTCGGGTACTTCTCTGGGTGCTCAACGGCATCTTCCAGCGTGGACTTGTCCAGCACGTTGATGTTGGCGTGGTACAGGCCAGAGTTCATCTTGTGTTCGTCGCGGCTGGCCTTCATGTCTGAAAGGCGTTCTGCATAGGTTGGGGTTGCCATGATGGTTCTCCTTGTCGTGATTCTTATTGTTCCATGATGAAGCCGGCATCCAGCACGCCGACTAGGTTGGTGATGCGCTCTTCTGGGGTGCGGCCCAATCCGGACGGGGTGATGGTATTGGTCAGCGAGATGCCGTCCAGGGCATCCTTGTAATCCAGCTTGCCCACCGACAGCATGGAGGCGACCATGCCGTGGTTATCCGCACCGTTTTCGGGGTTAGCACCCGGGGAGAAGGGAGTGCCGGCCTTGTGGCCTGACGGGAAGGAACCTGTTGCCTTGCCGTAGACCACGTTGGAGGTAATGGTCAGCACGGACTGGGTGGGGATGGCATTGCGGTACATCGGGATGGCCTTAATTTTTTCCATCACGGTGTGCACGATGGTGGCAGCGATGTCATCGGCGCGGTCATCGTCGTTGCCGTAGAACGGGAACTCGCCCTCAGTGATGTAATCCGTAATCAGTCCGGTCTCATCGCGGACCGGGGTGACCTTGGCGTACTTGATGGCAGAAAGCGAATCGGCGACGATGGAAAGCCCCGCGATGCCGCAGCCCATGGAGCGGATGATATTGGAATCATGCAGCGCCATTTCCACGGCCTCGTAGGCGTACTTATCGTGCGAGTAGTGGATGATGTTTAGCGCCTCGACGTAGGTGCCAACCACCCAGTCCAGCATCTCCTCGTACTTTTGCCAGACCTCGTCGAAGTCCAACGGGCCATCGCCTTGAATCGGCTCGTAGCCTTCAACGATTTGCTTGCCGGAGACCTCATCCCGGCCGCCGTTCATGGCATAGAGCAGGGCCTTGGCGGCATTGACGCGGGCGCCGAAGAACTGCATCTGCTTGCCCACTTCCATCGGGGACACGCAGCAGGCAATCGCCGCGTCATCGCCCCACTCGTCGCGAATCTGGCGGTCAGACTCGTACTGGATGGAGGAGGTTTCGATGGAGATGTGCGCGCAGAATTCCTTGTAGCCTGCAGGCAGCTCCGGATCCCAGAAAATGGTGATATTCGGCTCCGGTGATGGCCCCAGGTTGATCAGGGTCTGCAGGAGGCGGAAGGAAGTCTTGGTGACCATGTGGCGGCCATCGCTGCCGAAGCCGGCATCGGACCAGGTGGCCCAGTACGGGTCGCCGGAGAAAATCTGGTCATAGTCGATGGTGCGCAGGAAGCGGACGATGCGCAGCTTCAGCACGAGCGCGTCGATGATTTCCTGTGCCTGCTCCTCGGTGATGATGCCAGCGGCCAAGTCGCGCTCGAAGTAGCAGTCGAAGAACGCAGACAGGCGGCCGATGGACATGGCGGCACCATCCTGCGACTTGATGGAGGCGAGGTAGCCAAAGTAGGTCCACTGCACGGCCTCGTGGGCGGTGCGCGCCGGCTCGGAGATGTCAAAACCGTAGGACTCGGCCATCGCCTTGAGCTTCTTCAGGGCCTTGATCTGCTCGGAGTGCTCCTCGCGGTAGCGGGCCCAGTGCTCGGAAAAGCCGGCATCGGCAATGGCATCGCGGGCCTTAATCTTTTCCTGGATGAGGTAGTCCACGCCGTACAGCGCCACGCGGCGGTAATCGCCGATGATGCGGCCGCGGCCATAGGCATCGGGCAAGCCGGTGATGATGTGTGATGAACGGGCGGCGCGAATGCGCGGGGTGTAGATATCGAAGACCGCATCATTGTGGGTCTTGCGGTAGCGGGTGAAGATCTTCTCCACCTCGGGGTCTACCTCTTTGCCCGCCTCGCCGATGGCCTGCTTGACCATGCGCCAGCCGCCGAACGGCATCATAGCGCGCTTGAGCGGCGTATCGGTTTGCAGGCCGACGATGACGTCATCGTCTTCTGAGATATAGCCAGCCGGGAAGGCATCGATATCGGTCGGGGTGTGCGTATCGACGTCATAAATGCGCTTTTCGCGCTCGACCGACAGGTAGTTCTTTTCCAGGGTGTCCCACACGCGCAGCGTCTTATCGGTGGGTCCAGCGAGGAAGCTGGAATCGCCGTTAAAAGGCGTGTAGTTGCGCTGAATGAAATCGCGGACATTGATGCCCTCGGTCCAAGGGCCGGGCGCAAAACCTTCCCACCCTTGATACTGCTGGGGCTTAGTTGCGGTAGTCATAATTCCCTTCTTCTGGGTCAAATTTCCCGGGGCACATGCCGCCTTTTCATCCCGCAGCATCAAGCCCCGTCACCTCTTCATTGTCGGCTCGATTCGCGAAATTAACAACCATAAACATTGCCGTGAGCACCAGTTATAAACCGGTCATCATGCTTTGCTGGTAGCTCGATTCATATAAACCACCCGTACGTTTTTGTTCGGGGGCAATCCAGCCCCGATCGTGGCTTTGCTCACGTACACTTTGGCGCCGACTTGTGTCTACCTCTACTGTTAAGGCGGTCAGCTTCGCTTCCGTAACAAGGAGGACTTCGTGGCGTCCCAGCCCAAGCACCCCGTAGACATCGTTCCCCCCGCGCCGAAACTCGCCGCCCTTGGGCTGCAGCACGTCCTCGCGTTTTATGCCGGGGCGGTCATCGTCCCGCTGCTCATCGCCAGCTCGTTGAACCTGGATGCGGAAACGACCATCCACCTCATCAATGCCGACCTTTTAACCTGCGGTATTGCGACGATTATTCAGTCGGTGGGCATCGGCAAGCATATTGGCGTGCGCCTGCCCATCGTGCAGGGCGTGACCACGACGGCGGTATCGCCCATCATCGCGATTGGCCTCGGCGCCACCGATGGCGAGGGCGGGGTGGCTTCGCTGCCCACGATTTACGGCGCCATCATCGTCGCAGGCCTTTTTACCTTCTTCGCCGCGCCGGTCTTTGGCAAGGTGCTGCGTTTCTTCCCACCGGTGGTTACCGGTTCAGTGCTGCTGGTGATGGGTACTTCGCTGCTGGCGGTATCGGCCAATGACTTTGTCAATTATGCCGAGGGCGTGCCGGCCACGCGCGATTTGCTCTATGGCTTTGGCACGCTCGCGGTCATCATTTTGGTGCAGCGTTTTTCCTCCGGCTTCGTGGGTACGTTGGCGGTGCTCATCGGCTTGGTGCTGGGCACGGGCGTGGCGCTCGCGCTTGGCGATGCCTCCTTTAGCGAAGTCTCCTCCTCCCCCGCCCTCGGCATTACCACACCGTTTTATTTCGGCATGCCGCAATTCGACCTCGTGGCGATTTTCTCGCTGATTATCGTCATGATCATCACCATGGTGGAAACGACTGGCGATGTGTTTGCCACCGGTGAAATCGTCAAAAAGCGCATCCGCCGCGATGACGTGGTGCGCGCCATCCGCGCCGATGGTGTCTCCACCCTAGTAGGCGGCGTGATGAATTCGTTCCCCTATACCTGCTTTGCGCAAAACGTTGGCCTGGTGCGCTTGACCAACGTGAAATCGCGCTGGGTGGCCGTGGCGGCTGCGGGGTTCATGATTGTGCTGGGTCTTTTGCCGAAGGCCGGCGCGGTCGTTGCTGCGATTCCGTCGCCGGTGCTCGGCGGCGCATCGCTAGCGCTTTTTGCCAACGTGGCGTGGGTGGGCCTGCAGACCATCGCTAAGTCAGATCTCAGCGATGGCCGCAACTCCGTCATCGTCACCTCCGCACTGGGCCTGGCCATGCTGGTGACCTTCAAGCCGGAGGTAGCCAGTGCCTTCCCGGAGTGGGCGCAGACCTTCGTTTCTTCTGGCATGTCCATCGGCGCGATTACCGCAATCGTGCTCAACTTGTTGTTCTTCCACACCGGCAGCGCGAGCGCGCAGGTCTCGCGCGCCGATGGCAAGGGCGTGAGCCTTAACGAGCTTAATGAGGCCTCGCGTGAGGAGTTTACCGCCGCGCTGCGCCCGCTATTCAATAATGAAACCTGGCCGCTCGAGCTGGCCTGGCAGTCCCGGCCGTTTAGCGATGTCAACGAGCTGCGCGCCGCCGTCCAGGTCGCCGTGCTGACCGCGGATGCGGACCGGCGCGATGCGCTCATCCACGACTACCCAGCCATGGACGAGCTGCTACTGGCCTCGTCTGATGAGGCAGCGAATATTTCCGCTGACCGCGGATCGCTCGGGCTGAGCGAGCTCGACGACGTGCAAACCGAACGCATTACCGAGCTGTCCGCCGCCTACCGCGAGCGCTTTGGTATGCCGTTCGTCGCGTACCTCGATACCAACGACACGGTGGAGCGTGTGATCGACGCCGGCGTGCGGCGCCTCGCTAATTCCGATGCGCAGGAATACCGCATTGCGTTAAGTGAAATCGTCGAGATCGCCAATGACCGCTTCGATATCCTGCTTGCCGATGCCAACCCCGTCCGCTCCTCCTGGGACCGCAAGTTCACCGAGGTAGATTAGGATCCACAAAAGCACCGCAGTCCTTAGAACAAGTACTGCGGTGCTTTTCTTGTGCGCCCGGTGAGACTTGAACTCACACGTCATAAGACACTAGAACCTAAATCTAGCGCGTCTGCCAATTCCGCCACGGGCGCAAGCAACGTTGAATAGTGTACACGGCGCGTCGATAAACGAGAAACCAGGGTCATTCCGTATTGCGGCGGTGGATAGGTAGGGTGGGTGAAGTGAGTATGCAAGAGGAACAGAAGAAACGGCGCGTGAAGGTGCGGTGGTGGCACATCGCCCTCGTCATATTTTTCGTGGTGCTTTTCCTCTTCCTCGCCTATTGGCAGTGGACGCGCTTCCGCTCCGGCTCGGGCACCTTTCAAAACTTGGGCTACGCCTTTCAGTGGCCTCTATTTGCGGTATTCGTGGTCTATGCTTATCGCACCACCCTGCGCTATGAAAATGAGCGCCTTGCCGCAGAAAACGAAGCCCGGGAGATGGATTCGCTGCAGGCCTCAGAAAACGCCCCTGAAAATATCGGCGAAACCGCCAGCGCAGGATCTGATTCGCCCGATGGTTCTGAGGTGAGGGGCTCGGCAGCTAGCTCGGCGGAGAAAACCGCCATCGATGAGGATTTCTTGCCGCAGCGCCCGCAGCTGAATGTGGAAGAGTTTAATGCGTTGAATCAGCCTCGGCGCCGCCGCGGTTCCCCCGCAGAGGATCGCGGCGAAGGCCCGACAGATAAAAGGAGAAAATAAATCATGACAAACCAGGTACACCCAGACCGCAAGGCGCGCATCCGTGGCCCGCTGAAGTTCTTTTCCATCGCGGCCACGGTGACCGGTATCTTCCTGATCATCCTGGTCATCCGCATGTTCTTCCAGTACGTCATGGGCGCAGAAATCCCGGAATGGGCGACCTACATCGCCATCGTGCACGGCATCGCGTACATGACCTATCTGCTGTCCATCCTGATTCTGGGCCCGCGTGCGCTGTGGCCCGCCGGCAAGCTGATTACCACCGCGCTCGCCGGCGTGGTGCCCTTCCTGTCCTTCTGGATGGAGCACAAGCGCCGCAAGGAAATCGAGGAGCAATTCCAGCTCAACGCTTAATTAGCTGGCCAGCTCTGCGATAAGCGGGACCAGCTGGGAAAGGGCGCGGCCGCGGTGCGAGACCGCGTTCTTTTCCGCAGGCGACATGTCTGCCGCAGAACGCGACTCGCCTTCTGGTTGGAAGAGCGGGTCGTAGCCAAAACCATTGGCACCGCGCGACTCGCGCAGCAGCTTGCCCTCCCAGCGGCCCTCGGCCACGCGCTCTGTGCCCTCGGGGGTCACGAGGGCACACACGGAGACGAAGGCGGCGGCACGCCGCTCGTCAGGGACATCGGCCATCTGCGCCAAGACCAGGTCATTATTGGCCTGGTCATTGCCGTGCTGGCCGGACCACCGAGCGGAAAGCACGCCGGGCATGCCGTTGAGCTCCTCGATGGCCAGCCCGGAATCATCCGCGATGGTCACCAGACCCGTGGCGGCGGCGCCGGCGCGGGCCTTGATGAGCGCGTTATCGGCAAAGGTGCGGCCGTCTTCGATGGGCTCTGGGTAGGCTTCGACCTCAGAAAGCAGGCGCAGTTCCACGCCCTCGATGCCCGCCTCGGACAAGATACGATCGAGCTCGGCCAGCTTCTTCGGATTGCCGGAGGCGACGAGGATTACCATCCCAGCGCCGCTTTCTGCGCCGCGATGAGCTCGCTGCAGCCCTTCTGGGCCACATCCAGCATCCCGTTGAGCTGCTCGCGGCCGAAGAGGCCGTGCTCACCGGTGCCCTGGATTTCTACGAAGTCGCCGGATTCCTGCATCACCACGTTAAGATCCACCTCGGCGCGGGAATCTTCCTCATAGGGCAAATCCAGGCAGATTTCGCCGTCGATGATGCCCACGGAAACCGCGGCGATGGGATCGAGCAGCGGTTCGCCGGGGACGGCGCCTTCGGACTTGAGGTGGGTGATGGCATCGGCAAGCGCGACATAGGCGCCGGTGATGGAGGCGGTGCGGGTGCCGCCATCGGCCTGCAGCACGTCGCAGTCGAGCTGGATGGTGTTTTCTCCCAGCTGCTCCAGGTCCACGGCGGCGCGCAGGGAGCGGCCGACCAGGCGGGAAATCTCGTGGGTGCGGCCCTTGACCTTGCCGCGCATGGACTCGCGCGGCATGCGGTCGTGGGTGGCGGACGGCAGCATGGCGTACTCGGCGGTCAGCCAGCCCTCGCCGGAATCGCGCTTGAAACGCGGCACCCCGAGTTCGACGGAGGCGGTGCACATCACGCGGGTATTGCCAAATTCCACCAAGACGGATCCAGCCGGGTTGGTGGTGAAATTGCGGGTAATGCGGACGCTGCGCATTTGGTCGAGCGCGCGCCCATCGGCACGAGTAAATTCAGTCATGCCCTCCAGCGTAACTTAGAACTGCATGCCCGCAGTACCCAGCACGATCTCGCCGTCGAATTCCTCCCGCGCCGCCGCCACGGTGGCCTCAGCATCGCCCCAGGGCTGGATGTGGATCAACACCAGCGTGCGAACGCCCGCTTCCCGCGCCGCGCGCCCCGCTTCCGCACCCGACATGTGCATGCCGGGTGCCATGCCCTCGGAGGAAGCACCCCAGGTGGCCTCGCAGAGGAAGAGATCGGCGCCCCGGGCGGCATCGACAAGCGCGGGCGTATAAGACGTATCGCCGGAATAGGTAATGGTCTTGCCGGTCTTGGCGTGCTCGATGCGCAGCGCATAAGCCTCTACCGGATGGTTGACGGGGAAGGGGGTGATAAAGACGTCATCGACAAGCTGGCGCTCCCCCGCCACCCACGGGCTAAACGCCAAGGTATCGGACATATCGTCGATCCCATTTACCTCGTCGGAGGACAGGCGGCCTAGGTGCGTCGGGGTGGCGGACGGGCCGAAGCAGAAATTGCGCGAGGCCGCCGGGGCGGTGGGATGGAAGCGGCGCCACACCATGAGGGAGGGAAAATCCGCGCAGTGATCCGCGTGCAGATGGCTAAAGGCCACGTGGGCATCGCACGGATCCTGCAGTTGAGCTAGCTGGCCCAGCGTGCCCGAGCCCATATCCAGGATGATGGACGGTGCATTGTCGAAGGACACGACATAGCCGGAGGCAGGATTGTCTGCGGTGGGTACGCTACCGGAGCAGCCTAGGATGGTCAGCTTCATGAAACCAATAGTTCCATGAATCCGGACCAAATGCTGGTACCGCGCGCAAAAGGGGGAGGATTAGCCGATCTGCGGGCCCAAAAAGCGCGTGGCCAGCTGGGCGAAGACCTCTGGATCGCCGGTGGATTCGAAGGAATGGACCGGCTGGTTGCCCTCGGGGGCGAGCATGTCAGTTTCCGTAAGAAGGCGCATGACGTCCTTGGTGGTTTCCTCTGAGGAGGTCACCAGGGACACGTTTTCGCCCATGGCGAGCTGGATGATGCCGGTAAGCAGCGGGTAGTGCGTGCATCCCAGCACCAAGGTATCCACGCCCTGGGCCTGCAGGGGCGCAAGGTAGCCCTCGGCGACGCCGAGGATCTGGCGGCCCGCGGTAATCCCGCGCTCAACAAAGGGCACGAAGTCCGGGCAGGCGGTGGCTACCGCCTCGACATTGGGGTTAACCGCGAAAAGGTCCTGGTACGCGCCGGATTTGATGGTGCCCTCAGTGCCGATGACGCCGATCTTGCCATTGCGCGTGGTGGACATGGCGCGGCGCACGGCCGGGCGGATAACCTCCACGATGGGGATATCGTAGCGCTCGCGGGCATCGTGCAGGAAGGCCGCGGTGGCGGTATTGCAGGCGATGACCAGCATCTTGCAGCCGCGCTCCACCAGCTCATCGGCAATATCCTGGGAAAAGGCCCGCACCTGCGAGATGGGCCGCGGGCCGTAGGGGCCGTGGGCGGTATCACCCTTATAGATAACGGATTCTTGCGGCAGCTGCTCCATTACCGCGCGGGCCACGGTCAGCCCGCCGACGCCCGAGTCAAAGATGCCGATGGGAGACGACGCGTTGGGCATTATTTCCTCCCTGCCTTTGCGGGGTTATCGGAAGTGATGAACATGCCGGCCGCTACACCGCCCAGGGCGCCGAAGAGGTGGCCTTGCCAGCTAATGCCCTCGGCGACGGGCAGCACGCCCCAAATCAGCCCGGAATAGGAAAAGCCCAGGATGATGCCCAAAATGATCTGCAGCAGGGAGCGATTGAAGACGCCGCGCACCACGAGGTAGGCCAGCCAGCCATAGACCAGCCCGGACGCGCCGATATGCGAGGTTCCGGCTCCGCCCAAAAACCACGTGCCAAGGCCCGCCACCACGGTGGTGATCAAGGTGACCTCCCACCACACCCGGCGCCCGGACAAGCCGATGAGGAAGCAAAACAGGGCACCCGGCAGCGAGTTGGACATCAAGTGCTCCAGGCTGCCGTGCAGCAGCGGCGCCGTGATAATGCCCCACAGGCCGTCCACGTCGAGCGGGCGGATGCCGTAATTGGACAACCCGCCGCCGAAGACAACGGCGTTGATGAGGTGGACCGACCACTCCACCGCGAGGAAGCCCAATGCCAGGGATAGGCCGGTGCTGATGCGGCCACGGCCGCGGTTGTTCGTGCTGGTCGGCGCCGGCTGATTACGTGAAGTTCCACCCATAGTCATAATGGGCAATATCTTAGCCGAGCAAGTCGCGATACGCGCGAAGCCCCAGGCCAGGGCGTGCGGCAGTGACCGCGGTGACGATGGCCTCCTCCACCACATCGGCCGCCGCAGCACACAGCTGGACTATGTCCACCTCGGCGGGGGCCTGCGCCGTTGACAAGGCGAAAATGGTATCGCCGTCCAGTGGCGAATGCGCGGGGCGAACGGCGCGCGCAATACCGTCGTGAGCCGTCATGGCGAGGCGTTGGGCTTGGGCGGTGGTGACGGGGGCATCGGTAAGCACGGCGCCAATCGTCGTATTCAGCTTCGCCGCTGGGTGCGGCAAATCGCGGTAGGCGGCCAGGTTGACCGGTGTGCGCCCCTGCGCGCCATAGAGGCGGCCGGATTGCGGGTCGATGACCTCGCCCACGGGATTGGCTACCATCGCGGCACTGACCTCGTAATTTCCGACCTTGCGGGTGGCCAGGCCGAAGCCGCCGCGCAGCTTGCCCGCCGTGGCGCCCACGCCCGCGCCGACCGTGCCGACCGTCTCGTCGTGGCCGGCCATGGCCGCCCGCAGCGCCGCCGCCCCATCCTCCGGTCCCGGGCGGGAGGGGCCGACCAGCAGATCGAAAATCACCGCCGCCGGCACGATGGGCACACGTGGGCCGGGCTTGTCCTCGCCAAAGACGGGGAAACCCACCCCGTGGGCTTCCAATTCGCGCATGACGCCGTCAGCGGCCGCCAAGCCGAAGGCGGACCCGCCCGCGAGCACGATGGCGTGGACGCGCTCAACGGTATTGTGCGGTTGCAAGAGATCGGTCTCGCGCGTACCGGGCCCGCCGCCGCGCACATCCACGCTGGCTAGCGCGCCCTTCGGGCCGCAGTAGAGCACGGTGGCGCCAGTGTCCTCGCCGGAAAAATGGCCAATGCTAATGCCGTCAATCATTAATCCATCAACACTTCCAGCAGGGAATCCTGGCAATAGGCCAGCCATTCCACCAAGGTATCGCGGTCCGTCATGAGGTTTTCGTCGGTCGCTTCCCCGGCCGCGACGTATAAGCGCAGGTCATTGAGGCCGGCCACGAAGGCTTGGGCTTCCTGCTCCGAAATGGAGACCTCTACCCCGCCGGTGGGGCCGAGCGCATTGCCGATGACCTGCAGGTTCTGCAGCTTCGCCCGTGCGATGTCATTTTCGTGCAGCGAGCGCAAAAGGGATGCATCGCCGTCGTATTCCTCATCGCCGGGCTTTTGGAAGTCCGGAAACAGCCGCGCCAAGGAGGGATCTTCGGGGGCCTCGGTGTGGCCGGTGGGCATGTCCAGCATTTCCGCGAGCTCGTCTTTCGGCGCGGATTGGGCGCGGCCGATAATCGCCTCAGAGACGGTGGCGGTGAGGTTGCCAATGACCTCGCGCTCCATGGGCTCGAATACCGCCGTGATTTTGGGCCCGCGCATCAGCGATTTCTTCTTTTTCCACGGTTGCATCTATCTACCCTGCCTGTTGCATCGTCGCCCACAGACCCGCGATCTGGAGCTTTTTCACGTCCGCCTCAACCTTGTCCTTTTCGCCGCTGGACACGGCGGCCTTGCCTTCCGTGTGGACCTGCATCATCAGCTCGTTGGCCCGCTTTTTGTCGTAGCCCAAAACGGTTTGGAATACGTAGGACACGTAGCTCATCAAATTGACGGGATCGTCCCAGACGATGCACATCCACGGCAGATTCTCGCTCGCGGCCACATCAACTTCGATTCCTTCATCCAAGTCGGGCGTGGCCATGGGAGAGCTCATACGGACTTCGGGGTGTTGCGGCTTCATGCCTTATAGCCTAATCATTTTTCGCTGGCATTTTGGGCATTGGGTCTCCCCGCAGCTCACTGGGGTGGTGGCCCGGGTATGCTGAAAGCTTCTTAAGCTGTGAGTAGTATCAGGCTCATGAATGACATAGCACGCTCTATCGATCGCTCCACCGCTTTGCTCACGGATAAATACGAGCTCACCATGCTGCAAGCCGCGCTTCGCGATGGCACAGCCCACCGCAACGTGACCTGCGAGGTCTTTTCCCGCCGCCTGCCCAATGAGCGTCGCTACGGCGTCGTCGCCGGCACCGACCGCGTGTTGCGCGCGGTAGAGGACTTCCGCTTCTCCCCCGAACAGCTGGAACAGATGGATTTCCTGGATGAAGATACCCGACAGTACCTGCGCGACTGGCGCTTTTCCGGGCAGATCGATGGCTACCGCGAGGGCGAGCTGTATTTTCCCAACTCTCCTATCTTGACGGTGCGCGGCACCTTTGGTGAGTGCGTGGTGCTCGAAACCATCGTGCTGTCCATCTTGAATGCCGATTCCGCCGTCGCCTCTGCCGCATCCCGCATGGTCACTGCCGCCGATGGCCGCCCCATTCTGGAGATGGGCAGCCGCCGCACCCACGAATACGCGGCCGTAACCGCCGCCCGCGCCGCCTACCTCGCCGGGTTTACCGCCACCTCCAATCTGGAGGCCGGCTTCCGCTACGGCATCCCGGTATCTGGCACCGCCGCCCACGCCTGGACCTTGGCGCACACGAACCCGGATGGCACGAGCAATGAGGAGGCGGCCTTCCGCGCACAAATCGATACCCTGGGCATCGATACCACCTTGCTGGTGGATACGTACGACATCACCAAGGGCGTCGAGACCGCCGTCAAGGTCGGTGGCCCGGAGCTTGGCGGGGTGCGCATCGATTCCGGCGACCTTGGTGCGGTGACCCGGCGCGTGCGCAAGCAGCTCGATGAGCTGGGCAATCACAATACCAATATCGTTGTTTCCTCCGATTTGGACGAGTTCGCCATCGCGGGTCTGCGCGGCGATCCCGTCGATGTCTACGGCGTGGGCACCTCCGTGGTCACCGGCTCTGGTGCCCCAACCGCGGGCATGGTCTACAAGGTCGTCGAGGTCGACGGGGTGCCGGTGGCCAAGCGCTCGTCATCCAAGCAATCGGTGGGCGGGGCCAAGCGCGCACTGCGCACCTACCGGTCCTCCGGCGTGGCGGTAGAAGAGGTCGTCTACCCCTTTGCCGCAGACGCGCCGGATACGGGCCAGCTCACCACCCGCGAGTTGACCATTCCTTTAATGCGCGATGGGCACATCGTAGAGGACCTGCCCGATCTGGAGGCCTCCCGCACCTACTTGGACGAGGCCCGCAAGACCCTGCCGTGGGAGGGACTGGCGCTTTCGCGCGACGATGCCGCCGTGCCCACGCGAATGGTGGGCTTTAAGGACTAGGTCGCTAGACTGTGTGGGGTGAGTGACCCCGCAGATGAGCCCCTAAACCACGACACGGAAACGCTGCTAGGCGCGGCGGTGGATGCGCTCGGCGGCTCCCGCCGCGAGGGCCAGGTTCGCATGGCTAACGCGGTATCCAAGGCCTTGGAATCCGAGCGCCACCTCGCCGTTCAGGCGGGCACGGGTACGGGTAAATCCTTGGCCTACCTGGTTCCGGCTATCCGGCATGCGATGAACTCGGGTTCCACCGTCGTCGTCTCCACCGCCACGCTGGCCCTGCAGCGCCAGTTGGTGGAGCGCGACCTCCCGCGGCTGACGGAGGCGCTAGCCGATGTCATGGAGCGCACCCCCACCTTCGCCATCATGAAGGGCCGCAATAATTACGTGTGCCTGAATAAGATCGCGGCCACCCCGGATGACCCGGAGGCTCTTATCGATGAGTCCGATATCTCCTACCGCGGCAAGGCCGTGCGCCGCATCCACGACTGGGCGCAGGAGACCGAAACCGGTGACCGGGATGATTTAGACTTCGGCGTGCCGGATTTGGTGTGGCGAGCGGTATCGGTGACCTCAAATGAATGCTTGGGAGCCGGGCGCTGCCCGCATGGTGCGGATTGCTTCGCCGAAGAGGCCCGCAGGGCTGCTGCCGATGTCGATATCATCGTCACCAACCACGCCATGCTCGCCATCGATGCCATCTCTGAGGCCAGTATCCTGCCCGAACATGATGTGGCGATCATCGATGAGGCACACGAGCTCGATGGGCGCATTACCTCCGTTTCCACCGCGGAGATTACCTCCCGCGCCATTAAAATGGCGGCGAACCGCGCAAAGTCACTGGGCAATGCCGGAAACCTAGCGGAGTTGGCCGATGAATTCGATGATCTGCTGCGCGTCCAGGAGCCCGGCCGGTGGACGGATTTGGATGAGACCTCCCAGGCGCACTTGCGCGCGCTTGCCGATGAGTTCTTGCGCGTTAAATCCCTCATCTCCCGCGCCCCAGAAGGCGAGGCCAACGATGACCCCGAAAAGAACGCCGAGCGCCAAAATTTAAGTAATCACCTCACGGACTTGGCCGAGGCGATCCGGCGGATCCTGGAAGTCTTCGCCACCGACGACCCCGCCGCGCAAGACGATGTGGTGTGGCTGGAAGGCACCGATACCCTCGCCGTCGCGCCGCTGTCTATCGCGCACATGCTGCGCGAGAACCTATTTGGGGAGCAAACGGTGGTGCTTACCTCGGCCACGCTGGCGCTGGGCGGGCGTTTCGACGCCATGGCGGCACAATGGGGCCTGCCGTCCGGTACGTATGACACGCTCGATGCAGGAACGCCCTTTGACCCGGCGAAATCCGGCATCCTGTATACCGCGAAACACCTCCCCGCACCGGGGCGGGATGGCCTGTCCTCCGAAACCTTGGAAGAAATATACGAGCTCATCATGGCCGCCGGCGGGCGCACGCTGGGGTTATTCTCCTCGCGCCGAGCGGCGGAAGAGGCCGCGGAGGCCCTGGCGCCGCGTTTGCCGTTTGACCTGTATGTGCAAGGCGAAGATGCCATCGGCACGCTGGTAGATAAGTTCTCCACGAAGGAGAACTCCTGTCTCTTTGGCACCTTGACGCTTTGGCAAGGCGTGGATGTGCCGGGGCCATCGTGCTCGCTAGTCCTCATTGACCGCATCCCCTTTCCGCGGCCCGATAACCCACTGCTGCAGGCCCGCTCCCAGGCAGCCGACGCCGCCGGGCGCTCCGGGTTCATGGAGGTCTCCGCCAATCACGCGGCGCTCCTCATGGCGCAGGGATCCGGGCGGCTATTGCGCCACGTAACGGACCGCGGGGTCGTCGCCGTGCTGGATAACCGACTGGAATACAAGCGCTACGGCGCATTCCTCAAG
Organism: Corynebacterium sp. MSK310; assembly: GCF_030227355.1. Lineage (NCBI taxonomy): Bacteria > Bacillati > Actinomycetota > Actinomycetes > Mycobacteriales > Corynebacteriaceae > Corynebacterium > Corynebacterium sp. MSK310. The sequence continues at coordinate 25,131 of NZ_JASPFZ010000014.1, read as the reverse complement.
GCCTCGATGCCGCGGTTCTGGCAAACCACGAACCCGGAAACGGTACGCGGTGCCCTTAAGCGATTGGTCGCCGCAGCGCACACACGGTAGCCGAATCCGGGGCGATCTCAGTAAACCCGGCATCGATGATGACTACCGCGTCCTCCTGCGCGCAGGCGGTGCGAAATGTCTCTGCGTCCACCTCGCGGACAGAGAGCGGAAAACCTTCTGCCGCCCAAGCCGCAGCCTCCTCTTGGCTCATGGCGGCGGCGAGCATCATCGAGCCGTGGCCCACTTGGGCGGCTGCCTTGCCCGCGGTCATGGCGAGGCTGCGGTCGACGTAGATAATGGGGGCATCGGCAAGCGGAGGCCCTGACTCGTCCATCGCGAGGTCGGTGTGGCCGATCTGCAGCTTGCTAATGAGCGGGTCCACCTCCCCCACCGCTGAAGGTGCAAAGGCACGCGCGCGGTCATCCACGGTGACACCAGGCAGCAGCTGCACATCGCGCCACGCCTTATTGCGCGCCCGGCGGGCAATCTTGCGGATGCGGTGGCCGTACCACTGCGCGAGCGCCGCGGCGAAGGCACCGTCCTCGCCGGCGCGGTCATCTAGACAGGCGGCCACCACGGCGCGGGCGGCCGCGGTAAGCACCTCGCTGCGCGCCGGGGGATCCTGCTTGGGGAGGTGGAGGGCTATCTGCATCGCCTGCACGGTCGACGGATCCGCGGGGTCCTCGTGGGAATCCCGAGCGGTACAGGCGGCAACGAGGCGTTGGTGCGCTATCTCGAACTTAGACATTGGCAATTCCCAACATCGGTAGGACGGCGTCGAGGCGGCGCGGTGTGATGCAGGCATCGGCGGCCTCGCGCAGCGCCGGCTTCGCATCAAAAGCGACGCCCAGCCCGGCGGCGGTGACCATGGCGATGTCATTGGCGCCATCGCCCACCGCAACGGTGGACTCCATCCCGATTCCGGAATCCGCGGCGAATTCGCGCAGAAAGTCTTCCTTGGCCTGGCGGTCGACCACCTTCCCAATGACCTTACCGGTCAGCTTGCCATCGCGGATTTCCAGAGTATTGGCCCGCACGTAGTCGAGCTGGAGGTCTGTGGCCAAGCCCTCGAGCACCTGAATAAAGCCACCCGAGACCACGGCGGTGCGGTGGCCCAGACGGTGGAGGGTTCCGATCGCTTCCTTAGCGCCGGGTGTCAGCTCGATATCGCGGGCGACCTCATCGATAATCGAGGCATCCAGGCCCTCCAGCACCGCGACGCGCTCGCGCAGGGACTCCTCAAAGTCCAATTCGCCGCGCATGGCGCGCTCGGTTACGGCGGCCACTTCTGCTTCCTTGCCTGCGTGGGCGGCGAGCATCTCGATGACCTCACCTTCAATCAGGGTCGAATCGCAGTCGAAGCACACCAAACGCTTGCCGCGATGGCCTAGGCCCTCGAGGGAGATATCGATACCGCGTTCAGCGGCAATCTCCCGCAGAGCCCGCCGCGCCGCGGCGGCATCTTCTAGTGCCACGGTAAGTTCCACGGCGAAAAGGGAATCCAGCGCTATCCGGCGCATGCGGACCGTCTCCCCATTCACGGCGCTCTGCACCGCGCTAATATCCCCCGCGTTTATCTCCTCACCAATAATGGCAACAGCATAGCTTTGTGCAATAGACACCTCATGCTCGAACGGCGCCATGGCCTCGCGCACGCGATCCCCTAGTGCTGCGGTATCGGTGCTGGACAGATCGCACTGCGCGGTGAGGGCGAGGTGGTTGGAGGCGGTGGCGAGGTGGACATCGGCAAGCGGGACGGGAAAATCAGCCAACGCAGTAAAGAAAGCGGCGGCCGCTCCGGGAGCGTCTGGTCCGAGACTAGTAATGGTCGTGGTGTCAGCTTGAGTATTCACAACGACCATTATCCCACACGCGCCAAAGCCGCCCTCCCTACCTCTAAGAGGCTGGGGAAGGCGGCTGTAGTCAGGAGTTAAAGTGCGGCCTTAGTGCTTGCCCACGTGAGCTTCCTCGCGCATGCGCTCAACCATGTGCGGGTAGTGCAGCTCGAATGCCGGACGCTCGGAACGGATGCGTGGCAAGGAGGTGAAGTTGTGGCCCGGAGGCGGGCAGGAGGTTGCCCACTCCAGAGAGTTGCCGTAGCCCCATGGGTCATCCACGGTAACGACCTCACCGTAGCGCCAGGACTTGAAGACGTTCCAGACCAGCGGGATAACGGAAGCGCCGAGGACGAAGGAGAAGATGGTGGAAATCTGGTTGAAGACCGTGAAGCCATCGGACTCCAGGTAGTCGGCGTAGCGACGCGGCATACCCATGTTGCCGACCCAGTGCTGAATCAGGAAGGTGCCGTGGAAGCCGATGAAGGTCAGCCAGAAGTGAATCTTGCCCAAGCGCTCGTCCAGCATGCGGCCGGTCATCTTCGGGAACCAGAAGTACAGGCCACCGAAGGCGGAGAACACAACCGTACCGAACAGGGTGTAGTGGAAGTGCGCAATCAGGAAGTAGGACTCAGCCAAGTGGAAGTCCAGCGCCGGAGAAGCGAGCATAACACCGGTCATACCACCGAAAAGGAAGGTAGCCATGAAGCCCATGACCCAAATCATCGGGGTATCCCAGGTGATGTGGCCCTTCCACATGGTGCCGACCCAGTTGAAGAACTTCACACCGGTAGGCACCGCAATAAGGAACGTCATGAACGAGAAGAACGGCAGCAGGATGGCGCCGGTGACGAACAGGTGGTGTGCCCACACGGCCATGGACAGCGAGCCGATGGCCAGAATGGCGAAGACCAAGCCGATGTAGCCGAAGACCGGCTTGCGGGAGAAGACCGGAACGATTTCGGAGACAACGCCGAAGAACGGCAGTGCGAGGACGTAGACCTCAGGGTGGCCGAAGAACCAAAACAGGTGCTGCCACAGGATGGCACCGCCGTTAGCTGAATCGTAGATGTGGCCGCCCAGCTTGCGGTCATACAGCACGCCCAAGGCGGCTGCGGTCAGCAGCGGGAAGATCATCAGCACGATGGCGGAGGCGGTGAAGATGCCCCAGCAGAAGACCGGCATGCGGAACATGGTCATGCCCGGTGCGCGCAGGGTCAAGATGGTGGTGATCATGTTGATGGCGGAGGCAATGGTACCGACACCGGTAGCGCCCACACCGACGATCCACATATCGGCGCCGATGCCGGGGGTGTGTACGCCATCGGCAAGCGGCATGTACATGGTCCAGCCGAAGTCAGCCGCACCACCAGGAGTGATAAAGCCCAGCAGCATGACGACACCGCCGAGCAGGGTTACCCAGAAACCAAAGGAGTTCAGACGTGGGAAGGCCACGTCCGGCGCGCCGATCTGCAGAGGCAGGATGTAGTTACCAAAGCCCCAAACAACTGGCGTAGCGAACAGCAGCAGCATCACGGTGCCGTGCATAGTGAACAGCTGGTTGAACTGCTCATTGGACAGGAACTGCAGACCCGGGGTGAAAAGCTCCGCACGGATCAGCAATGCCATAAAGCCACCAAGGAAGAAGAAGCTGAAGGCCATGATCAAGTACATGATGCCGAGCTGCTTGTGGTCGGTGGTGGTTAAAAATACCCAAGCCTTTGAACCGGTCTTTTCCCTACCGGTTGGCTCTGGACGTGTGGGAGCGACGTAATCGTCGACCCGTGGCGCCACAGCGGTCATAGAATCCTCCTGAATAACAAAGTGTCAGCGGACTGGGTCCACCTACACCTAGGTTTACTTCGATTATATTAGGACATTTTCCCCCGTTCTTGCCAGCTTCTCTTAATGGTCCTCCAGCTTGGGGGTATTCCCTCAATAACCACAACCGTCACATACCCCCTGCACGTGGGGCGGGCACGATTTAAGGTTTAAATTCTTTAGGGCAGGCAGGGGTGTCATATGTCACAACGCCTGCGAGATGTGCAGGTCAAAAACCGAAAAACGCACCCCCGCTCGTTATCAACCTTTCGGTTGAGTCCGAAGCGAAGGTGCGCGGGGACTAAGAACGGCTAGAAGTCCCAGTCATCGTCCGTGGTGTCCTCGGCCTTGCCAATGACATAGGACGAACCCGAGCCCGAGAAGAAGTCGTGGTTCTCGTCGGCGTTGGGAGAAAGAGAGGACAGGATAGCCGGCGAGACGCGGGTCTCATCGGCTGGGAAGAGGCCCTCAAAGCCCAAGTTATTCAGGGCCTTATTGGCGTTATAGCGCAAGAAGCGCTTGACGTCTTCGGTCCAGCCCAGCTCGTCGTAGAGGTCCTCGGTGTAGTCGATCTCGTTGTCATAGAGCTCAAAGGCCAGGTCAAAGGTGTAGTCCTTCAATTCTTCCTGGCGCTTTTCATCCAGCTTCTTGTATTCCTGCTGGAACTTATAGCCAATGTAATACCCGTGCACGGCCTCATCGCGGATGATCAGGCGGATGATATCGGCAGTATTGGTCAGCTTCGCCCGGGAAGAGAAGTACATCGGCAGATAGAAGCCGGAGTAGAACAAGAAGGACTCCAGCAGCGTAGAGGCCACCTTCTTCTTCAACGGATCATCACCGTTGTAGTAGGCCAAGATGATCTTCGCCTTCTTCTGCAGGTTCTCGTTTTCCTCGGACCAGCGGAAGGCATCATTGATCATCGGGGTGGAAGCCAAGGTCATAAAGATATTGGAATAGGACTTGGCGTGCACCGACTCCATGAAGGCGATATTGGTATACACCGCCTCCTCGTGCAGGGTCTGCGAATCCGGAAGCAGGGAGATCGCACCGACCGTGCCCTGGATGGTATCCAGCAACGTCAGGCCAGTAAAGACCCGCATGGTGGTTTCTTTTTCCTTTTCCGTCAGCGTCTTCCAGCTGGGGAGATCATTAGAGACTGGGACCTTTTCCGGGAGCCAGAAGTTACCGGTCAACCGCTCCCATACCTCGAGGTCTTTGTCATCGGGGATGGTATTCCAGTTGATAGCTTTTACCGGGCTGTCATGACTAGCAACGTAGTCATCGTATTCGTGCGACACGCGATGTCACTCCAATGCTTCACTGTGTAGAATTTCGAGTCCCAGCATACCCAATGCCAACCCGCATCATCCCGCCGCACCGCACCTATAATAAAAGCGCAGTACACAGCCAGGAAAGGACGCCCGCGCCATGGCAGAAACCACTCCCCTTTTAGGCCCTGTAGTAGACCAGCTGGGCACGGATATCGTCAGCGGGGAAATGGCGGAGGGCACGCGGTTTCGCCTTGGGGACATCGAAAAGCGCTTTGGCATCTCCCGCACCGTAGCGCGCGAGGCCATGCGTACCCTCGAGCATCTGGGGATGGTTTCCTCCGGGCGCCGAGTGGGGCTCAAGGTGCTGCCGCGCAGCAGTTGGGCGGTCTATGATCCCGCCGTTATTTCGTGGCGGCTGGCGCACGATAAGACGCGCGCGGAACAGGTGGCGCGACTCAACGAGCTGCGCCTTGGTATCGAGCCGGTGGCGGCGCAGCTTGCCGCGCGCAATGCCAGCCCACAGCAGCGCCGCGAATTGCTGCGACTGGCGGGCCGGCTCAGCGAGCTCGAGACCACCCCTTCCCCCCGGGTAGGCGAAGAACTCGAAACCGACCTGCAATTTCATACCCTTATCTTGGAGGCCTCCGGCAATGAGATGATCGCGGCGCTGGCACCGGCGTTGCTGACTATCTTGAAGGGCAAATCCGTTTTTGGCTCCCGCAAACGGGATCCAATTCGCGGCACCACTCAGCTACATATGGATTTAGCGCGGGAGATTGACGCCGGCGAGGCCGAAGCCGCCGAGCGCACCTCCCGCGCTATCCTGGACCGCGCCCGCGCTTAGAGCATGCAGGAAACGCAGCCCTCGATCTCGGTGCCTTCCAGCGCCATCTGGCGCACGCGGATGTAGTACAAGGTCTTAATGCCCTTGCGCCAAGCGTAAATCTGCGCCTTATTCACATCGCGGGTGGTAGCGGTGTCCTTGAAGAACAGCGTCAGCGATAGCCCCTGGTCCACGTACTTGGTGGCCTCAGCATAGGTATCAACGATCTTCTCGTAACCAATTTCGTACGAGTCCTTGAAGTACTCCAAGTTGTCGTTATCCATATGCGCAGCCGGGTAGTATACGCGGCCGATCTTGCCTTCCTTGCGGATTTCAATCTTGGAGGCAATCGGGTGAATGGACGAGGTGGAATTGTTGATATAGGAAATCGAGCCCGTCGGCGGCACCGCCTGCAGGTTGCGGTTGTAGAGGCCGTGCTTGGCAACGTCCTCCTTCAACTCCGCCCAGTCCTCTGCGGTGGGAGTGTAGATGGAGGAGGCATCGAAAAGAGCCTTGACCTTCTCCGTGCGCGGCTGGAACTCCGCCGGATCGTAGGAGTCAAAGAACTCGCCACTGGCGTAATCGGATTCGGGGAACTCGGTAAAGGTCGTGCCGCGCTCGCGGGCAATCTTATTGGAGGCGCGCAGGGCTGCGTACATGATGGCGGCGAAGTAGGCGTTGGTGAAGTCCAACCCCTCCTCGGATCCGTACTCGATGTTCTCGCGACCCAAGTAACCGTGCAGGTTCATCTGGCCCAAGCCGATGGCGTGTGAGTCATCGTTGCCCTTGCGCACGGATGGAACGGAATCGATGGAGGTCTTATCCGCCACCGAGGTCAGCCCCCGAATCGCGGTCTCCACCGTTTGGGAGAAGTCCGGCGAGTCCATGGTCATGGCGATATTCAGCGAACCCAGGTTGCAGGAAATATCGTTGCCCACCTGGTCATAAGAAAGATCCGCGTTGAGCTCGGAAGCGGAGTTGACCTGCAATATCTCCGAGCACAGGTTGGACATATTGATGCGGGAGGTCTTGACCGGGTTGGCGCGGTTTACCGTATCTTCATACATGATGTACGGGTAGCCGGACTCGAACTGCAGCTCCGCCACGGTTTGGAAGAAGTGGCGCGCGTTGATCTTCTTCTTCCGGATGCGCGGATCCTCCACCATTTCTTCGTAATGCTCGGTAACGGAGATATCGCCGAAGGCCTTGCCGTAGACGCGCTCGACGTCGTACGGCGAGAACAGGTACATGTCGTCGTTGTTCTTGGCCAGCTCGAAGGTGATATCCGGGATCACCACGCCCAAGGACAGGGTCTTAATGCGGATCTTTTCATCCGCGTTCTCGCGCTTGGTGTCGAGGAAGTTCATGATGTCCGGGTGGTGGGCGTTGAGGTACACCGCGCCCGCACCCTGGCGCGCACCGAGCTGGTTAGCGTAGGAGAATGCATCCTCCAGCATCTTCATCACAGGGATGACGCCAGAAGACTGGTTCTCAATGTGCTTAATCGGCGCGCCGGATTCGCGGATATTGGACAGCAGCAGGGCCACGCCGCCGCCGCGCTTGGACAGTTGCAGCGCGGAGTTGATGGAACGACCGATGGATTCCATATTGTCTTCGATGCGGAGCAGGAAGCAGGAAACCAATTCGCCGCGCTGCTGCTTGCCGGCATTCAGGAAGGTTGGCGTAGCCGGCTGGAAGCGGCCGGTCATGATCTCATCGACGAGGCGCTCTGCCAGCTCACCATCGCCATCACCAAGGAAAAGCGCCGTCATGGAGACGCGGTCCTCAAAGCGCTCCAGGTACCGGCGGCCGTCGAAGGTCTTCAGCGTATAGCTGGTGTAGTACTTATAGGCGCCAAGGAAGGACTTGAAGCGGAACTTATAAGAGTAGGCGCGCTTGAATAGGGACTTGATGAACTCGAAGTCATAAGCCTCAATGACCGCTGGGTCATAGTACTTATTGCGCACCAGGTAATCGATCTTCTCTTCCAAGTCGTGGAAGTAGACCGTGTTCTGATTAACGTGCTGCAAGAAGAACTGATTGGCGGCCTCGCGGTCCTTATCAAATTGAATCTTGCCGTCTCCGTCGTAGAGATTCAGCATTGCGTTGAGCGCGTGGTAATCCAGCTGCTCTTCCTGCGATACTGGCTCTGCTACGGTCTTTCCCAATTGCGTACTCACAGCTGACGCGACCTTTCTTAAAATCAGGATTCTATTAGGTGTGTCGCACCGCGGCTAGGCTGCCCCATCCAGTCCCAACTGGGAAGCATTAGCCAGCAGGCCTTCGCGACAAATTTTTATATCTTCATCGTTTCCGAGCAATTCGAAACGATATACATAGGGCACCTTACATTTGGCGCTGATGACGTCACCAGCCTTGCCAAAATCGGCGCCGAAGTTGCTATTTCCTCCGGCGATAACCGCCCGAATAAAACTGCGGTTGTGCTCATTATTAAGGAATCTAATTACCTGCACCGGTACGGGCCGGGAGTTTTGGTGGCTAATGGAAGCTCCTCCGCCGTAGGTGGGACACACCAAGACGAAAGGCTCGTTGACCACTAGCGGCTCATCGGTGCGGCGCAGGGGGATTCGCGCGCTAGGGAAACCTAGCTTCTGCACGAACCGGTGCGTATTTTCCGTAGTAGAGGAAAAATACACGACCAACATGACGGCACCTCCCTCCTCGGCTACTTACGCAGAGGCGGCTAGCTCGGCAAGGTTCTTGATGCGGTCGGGGCGGAAGCCGGACCAGTGCCCGCCGTTGGCTTCTACGACGGGTGCTTGGACGTAGCCCAGAGCCATAATGTAGTCACGGGCCTCATCGTCCACGGTGACATCTACCACGTTGTAATCCAGACCCGCGCGGTCAAGGGCCTTCTTGGTGGCATTGCACTGAACGCAAGCAGGCTTGGTGTAGACGGTGATAGACATAATAACTCCCTAAAATCCTTTTGCGAGATAGCTTTTGCTCGTAGAAAGCGGAGGTTCTGACCCCTTTTCAGGCCACTTCCTGCACCGCTCTGAGCGACACCAACGACACTATACTTTGGGGGAATTGACCGCAACTAACACAACATATAGTAGTTACACCCATGATATTCCCAGGAGGGCCAGGGGCGAGACCCCACATGTTGACCGCCCCGGCACCCAACCGTGAAACTACACGCCTGACATTCCTGCGGGTTTACCTTCTATTCACCTAAACATGTGGCAAAGTTCACATTCTGGCGTCGAAGCGTAGAAATAAAAAATCCGCCCCGCTCCAAATTCTCGGAGGAGGCGGACTTTCTTAAGTTTCAATTAGCCCTGACGGGCCTTGAAACGGGGATCCTTCTTGTTGATCACGAAGACCTTACCGTGGCGGCGAATAACCTGGGCGCCCGGCTTCTTCTTCAGCGACCGAAGGGACTTACGGACCTTCATCGGGCGCTCCTTTCGTTATGCGCAATCTACATGCGGTTGAGTAAATAAAGCACGGACTGGGAATCCCCAGCCATGACACGAGGAATAATTTTACCTCACGCGGCCATTAAGACCAAAACACTAGGACTTAATGGGGTGCGGATTCCCGCGAGTAGCGGGATTTCATCTCCTCGCCTACCTCATCCAGGCTACGTCCCATGGTCTCTGGTACCAAAATGCGGGTGTAGCCGATGGCGATGAGCCCCAGCACGCCAAAGACTCCAAAGGCCACCGGGCCGGTGAGCCACTCCACCAGCGGCAGGAAGTACTGGGCCACGGCCCAGTTGGTGGCCCACAGCGAGAGCCCGGCGATGCCCATGCCCAAGCCGCGTACCTGCAGGGGCACGAGCTCCGAGATGAGCAGCCAGGTCGTCGGCGAGACCGCTGCTTGCTGGAAGGCAATGAACGAGGCCATGAATACCAGTGAGACCATCGCCATCGTGGTGGAATCGGCTGCGTGCGAGTACGCCACGGACAAGATGAATAGCGAAATCACGTTGCCGGTCAGGCCGATAAGCAGCAGGCGCTTGCGGCCAATACGGTCGACCACCTTGAGGCCCACCCAGCAGGCGATGACGGAGACCACACCAATGACAATCGAGGTATAGACCGAGTTGGTGGTGGAAATTCCTACCTGGCTCATCATGGTGGGCGCGAAGTAGACGATGGCATTAACGCCAGTAATCTGCTGGGTCAGGCCCATCAGCATGGCGAGCAATACCGTCACTTGCATCCAGCGATTGGCCTTCAGCGCCTTCCACTCGGAGCCGCTGGAACGACGCGCCGTCTCCTGGGAGGTAAGCTCCGCCAGATCCATCCCGGCGCGGCTTGCGACCTCGCGGGCCCGCGACATCTTATTGTGCGTGGCCAACCAGACTGGGGTTTCTGGCAAGAAGATCATCCCCACAGCCAGGGCCGCACCCGGTACGGCCGCAAGTCCCAGCATCCATTCCCAGCTTTCAGTGGGCGCGAGGGCCGAGTTCACCAGGTAGGCCAGCAACTGGCCTACCACGATCAACAGGGTATTCAGGGAGACCATGCGTCCGCGGATCTTGGCTGGCACCATCTCCGAGATATACATGGGCGAAACAATGGATACCGCACCGACGGCAAAGCCCAGGAAGGTACGGGCCGTGGCTAGCATGGTCACCGAGCCCGCCAGTGCACACCAGATGGAGCCCAAAACAAAGATGATGCCGCCGGCAATCAGCGTAAAGCGGCGGCCAAACCGGTCCGCAATGCGGCCTGCGGTCAAAGCACCTACCGCGGCACCTACCAGCAGCATGGAGGTCACCCACCCCTCTTGGTGGGCTGTCATATTAAATTCCGGGGTGATATACAGCAAAGCACCGGACATCACGCCGGTGTCGTATCCAAATAATAAACCGCCAAGGGCGGCAATTGCTGCAACTACCTTGACATAACTTTCTTTATTCACAGCACGCAATTGTGTCAGGAGACTACGATGAACGTCATGTCACCCGATGCCGAAAACTTGCAACAATCCATCATAAAACAGCTGGATGTACGCCCCTTTATCGATCCAGAAGAGGAAGTTGCCCGCCGCGTAGATTTCCTCGTGGAATACTTGGAACTGACCCGTGCCAAAGGCTACGTGCTAGGCATTTCCGGCGGCCAGGATTCCACCTTGGCGGGAAAGCTCGCCCAGATGGCAGTAGAGCGGGTAGAAGGCGCCGATTTTTGGGCCGTACGCCTGCCCCACGGCACGCAGGCCGATGAGGACGATGCCCAGATCGCCCTTGATTTCATCCACCCCGATCACCGGGTCACCGTTGATATTCAGCCGGCCACCGCGGCGCTGAGCCAAGAAGTGGCGCGCGCGGTGAACCAAGATTCCTTGAATGATTTCAATCGCGGCAATGCCAAGGCGCGCCTGCGCATGACCGCGCAATATGCCATCGCCGGCGAGGTGGGCGCGCTGGTTGTAGGTACGGATCACGCAGCCGAAAACGTCACCGCGTTCTATACCAAGTGGGGCGATGGCGCAGCGGATCTCCTCCCTTTGGCCGGGCTAAATAAGCGCCAAGGCGCGGCATTGCTCAAGCACTTAGGTGCGCCAGAGTCCACGTGGTCCAAGGTCCCTACCGCGGATTTGGAAGACGATAAACCGCAGCTTCCCGATGAAGAGGCGCTCGGCGTCACCTACGCCCACATCGATGACTACTTAGAGGGCAAGGCGGTTCCCGATGCCTCCCGCGAACGCATCGAAACCTTGTGGCACCGAGGTGGCCATAAGCGCCAGATGCCACAGGGTCCAACCAGCTAAGCCAGCGCCTCTAGCGTGGCGAGCGCCGCGCGCTCTAGCGGCCGGTTATACGCCGAGCCGTGGGTGAGCGCGTGTACTGCCAGTGGGTGCAGTTGGTGCATGGGAATCCAGGTCTCAATATCCTGCGGCGCCCCATAGCCGCGGAAGATTTCCTCTATATAGGGCGCGCCGAATAGCGCCAACATGCCCAAATCCGTGTGGGGATGTCCGCCGTGAGCGGCGGGGTCGATCATGATGCCACCCTGGGCATCGAAAAGCAGGTTGCCCGCCCACAGGTCACCGTGGATGCGTGCGGGGGCCACATCCCAGCTGCGGGCGGCGATCGCATCGCAAGCGCGCTTAACCAAGTCCCTTTGCGCGGTACTTATTCCGGCCGGCTCCGCAAAGGGCAGCACGCGCTGCTGGGCATAGAATTCACCCCAGTTATCGGTGGGCGTGCACTCCTGCTCGATGGTGCCGATGAAGTTTTTGCCTTCCCACCCCTCCGGCGCACTGCCAAAGGCCGGCGCCCCAGCGCGGTGCACGCGCGCGAGCTCTGCACCAAATTTTCGCGCGGCCTCTGAAGTGGGCACTACCTCGTTGATGCGTTCTGTAACGATTTCCTTGTCGTCGGCGCTAATTACTGTGGCTACCGCATCCGTGGCTTCACCCAACCACCGGAGGCCGGCAGCCTCAGCACCAGCTTGGTCTTTATCGCTTACTTGCTTCGCAAAGGTCTGCATATTGACCAGCATAACCGCTTCAGTAGCACACCAGGTTAGGACGGAAAAGTGATTACATATCCCACACCCTAATTGACAGCTTTTACCATTTAGTTTATTGGCCTACGGCGCACTAAGATGCTGCATATAAAGCATTTACCGAATGGTAAATTGTCTCTCTCGAATTGAAAAGGATAACTATGATCGGAATTAACAGTATTAAAAAGAAGATCGCCGGTGGTCTCCTCGCACTTGGTGCCGCCTTGACGATGGCCCAGTCTGCCAACGCAGCAGAGCCCCACGGAAAGGAAATGGTCACTTTCGGCGACTCTTTTTCCGCTAACGGCGGCGCCCCTGGGGACCGCGCAGCAGTCAGCCCCTTCTCTATCCCTGGTATTCCAGTCCACACGTGTGGCAATGACACCCACAACTGGCCACACCAAACCGCCCGGAATCTCGGCCACAGCCTTGCGGACTACACATGCAACGGAACCAGTTATTGGGTAGCTGCCCACGTCGAACACGCGATCCGTACCGGAAATATCGGCCCCGATACGAAAGAAGTCGCCTTCATGTATGGCGGCTTACAGCCTGGCTCCTATGTCGATGCACTGGCTAACGCCGCCGCCCCAAATATCCCTAAGGGCTCAACCTACCGCGGATTACTGACCGCACAATTCGATAAAATTCGGTCCGTCGCCCCGAATGCCCGCATCACAATGGTCAACTACATCCCGATGACGGTTAATGACACCCTCTGTGTGATCAATGACGACCGGATGCAGCTGCCACTGTCCATCCCTGGTGTTACTGGCGCCGAAGAAGAGTTCAACCGCGAAATCGGACGTGCCGCAGACTCCCTTGGCGTGAACTTCATCGATCTACACAACCAAGCGAAAACGCACGATCCTTGCCAGCCGGATACCAACCACCGGTGGGCTGTCATTGCTAAGACCCCCACGGCTCCTTCCGTGATGCCTATGCACCCAACTGATGTAGGGCACACAGGAATGGCAGGTATTATTACCAATGGTCTAAGGAACTAGGCCCTACCCCTCCCCTATTCCCAGAAAATAAACGCGGAGTAAAAGTGAAGCGTATTAATAAGCTCGCCGCAGCTGCTACTTTCATCACAGCGCTTGTGGGCACGAGTACCGTTGGCACAGCTGCAGTCCCAGGAAACACTGTTCTCGTTGGTGACAGTATTGTAGCCAACCCAACCTTCACCGACCATGCACTGAACAAGGCACATAAGAAGGCCAATACCGGAGTAGGTTGCGTTACCGATAACGCCATTGCCACTGAGATGAACAATGTTTCCGGTGCACACGTTGACCAGTACCAATGCGCAGGTGCCTCTTTAGCCACTGGCGGTATTCACGTCGATAATTCTCTCCGAAAGGCAGCAGAAGACGGCAACCTCAACCACGAGACCAAAAATGTCGTCATCGTTGCCGGCGCAAATGACACTTACCCCTACAAATCGGATATCGAGGCTTCCGACCGTGCGATTCGCGGTGGTCTCCGCAGTGCACTCGATATAGCCCACCAACATGCGCCAAATGCCAAGGTGACTGTCGTAGGTTACCCGCACATTACCCGGGAGAACACCACTTGCCTGACCTCTTCGATCACTCCCCTGCCTATCGCAGCCGTCTCTGATACAGAGCAGCGCCTGCAAAACACCCTGCGCGAAGTGTCCGAGCAAAACGGCGCAACATTCTTAGATGCACAGCCCATATCTGAAGGACATGACATGTGCTCCCCAGACCGCTGGTGGGTTAACCTCGTTGACCCAGTACCACCAGCTCCCGGCAACCTACCACTGCACCTTAATGCCCACGGCACCGCAGCTTATGGCCAGTTCATCGGCCACGCTCTGCAGTAAGTAGGAAGAAAATATCCCGCATAGTTTTGAACTATGCGGGATATTTTTATGAGTTTTCTGGTTAGTGGTTATTGATCCAATCGATGCCTGCCTGAAATTCAGCACCACCGTACTGCAGGTGCGCAAGTTGTCCGCGCAACAGGTTTATATTATCCATTGGGCCATGCTGCGCAGCCTCACCTACGATCTGCTGCAGAGGAAGCTTGCCGTGTACCGCGTCCACTTCCATGGACGGGGATACCAATCCCAGATATTCCTGTGGGTAGTTACAAATAATATCCTGCGGGTTGCAAACCTCAAGCACGTCAGCCCCCAGTTCGCCGTACCCACCGTCGAGGTGGCCTAGCGCGCCGGTCGCATTGGACATGTCATCGTGATACTGCGCAGCACCATTACCGCCTTGATACGGGTTGGCATAGAGGGCTGCAGATGCAAACCTATCTTTATCAAGTGGTCCGCGCCCGTGCGCTGCATCGTTGATGATGCGTGCGGAAATATCTGCTCCCTCGGAGTAGCCGACCAAGGAAATCTTACTATTCGGGCAATCATTCTGGATTTGCTGGATCTTAGCTGCCGTGCGGTTATATCCTTCGTTAGAAGAGTCAGAATATTTCGACACAGCAAATGGGAAGGCCTGGTAGCCCACAAAGGTGGCGTTCGTATCCGGCTGGAGTCCGAGCTTTACGCCCATCTGTCCGGTAATCAGACCGTGCGGAACATCCGAAGGTGCTGACGGAATAGTATTCGCTCCGACAGGAACAAAAACGACCTGCTGATTAGCACACGTCGGAGCAGACATTGGGTTCCCAGGAATCGCCGCAGTGGCGGCGGGAGCAGAAAGTGCAAGTGCGGCTGCAGAGATTGCGCCAGCAGCCGCAGCTTTCACAGTAAGATCCATATGATTTCCCATTTTCAAAAAGGTTCCAACGGTTTACACGGGTTACATTACATGATTCTTTGTTAACAGGCGACACCACCAACACACGGTGAACCAGACGTGTTTTCGCATAAAAAATCCCGAGTCACCGTTCTTCAACGATGCCTCGGGACACTATATTGTGGAGCTAACGGGATTCGAACCCGTGACCCCCACACTGCCAGTGTGGTGCGCTACCAGCTGCGCCATAGCCCCATATACGAGGTGCAACCCTGTGGGCCGCAACTCGTATGAATATACATGGCGAGTATTTAACTCACCAAATCGCCTGCTACTTGGTGGCGACGTCTACCCAGTCATTCAAAGACTGACCAGAATCCTTATCCGGAATATCCTTGCCGTTTTGGACAACGCGCGGCGAGGAAACGGAGTCGGTTTCCTTTTTCAGCTTGTCTGAGTTTGCCTTGCCAACCTTATTACCTTGCTCGATATCCACGTTCTTGATGGAATCAACCACGGCATCCTCGGCGCCGAGCTCCTTCGCTTGGTCAGCGATGTCCTCGATGTCCCACTTGGTGGCAACGCTCTGCTGGTTCTGCATCATGTAGTCGCGCAAATTCCAGTAGGTCTTCACATCGCCGGACTTAGCTAGTTCCGACAAGGCTGCCGCAGCCTTAGTGGAGTAGCCATCATTGTTTTCATCACGCACCTTGTCCAAGAAATTCAGTGTGCGCACGTGGACGACCAGCTTGCCATCCTCAATCGCCTGCTTCATCTCCTCATCGGTGCTTTCCGCCAACTCCGCGCAGTGGGGGCAGGAGAAGTCTTCGTAGAGATCTACTTCTGGAGTATCGTCATTGGCCGCATCGGACTTCAGGGTAATCGCGTTGTCCTTATAGTCCATGGACATATTGACCTCGATTTCATTGGCTTGCTTGCCATTCCACACGATGTAGCCAATGACCACGGCGATAATAACGAGGAGGACGCCGACGCCCCAGATGAAACCATTGCCAGACTTGGCATTTGGGTCACTTACTTTGCTCATTTAAACCTTGCCTGTTGATACTTTCGGACTCTTTCAACCTACTGTGCCCACCACTACGGGTGGAGCGCAAATTTCGTGAACGGGCGTTTGATGGTCCATGCGGTAAGGGCGAGGAAGGCGGCATCGCGAAGCAGCGTCAGCCCGTAGTTCATGCCGGGCTCCGCAGCAGCATCACCAGCACCAAAGCACCCGCAATCGATGTCCAGCCCACGCAGCCATGCCTGGAGAATGCCGACCATGAAAAGCACCATGACCACGGCCGCAACTTTGGAGGACTCGCGGAGGAAAATCCCCAGCAGAAGGAGCATTCCGCCCACCAGCTCTAGCGGGCCAATGAGCTGGACCAAATACCCAGACCATTCGGGCGTGAAAATCTCATAGGCCTCGATAGATTGCATGGTGTCCAGCGGGTGGGCCATCTTCTCTACGCCGGCGATGATCCACACCGCGGCCATGCCAAAGCGAGCAATAAAGCTCACCACATCAAACGTCTTGTTCACGCCGATTAGTTTAGCGTTTAACCTCCCTTTTTCAGATACAATGCCCTGTGCTTTTCCTGAGACTTCGCCCACTATGATGGGCCCCATGCCGCACTTCCTCATCGCCGGGTCCGGTGCCGCGCTCGGCGCCGGTGCCCGCTATCTCTTAACTATCGCGCTCGGCGGCGGGCTGATCCCGCTGCTTATCCTCAACATCGTCGGCAGCGCGCTGATGGGATATACCCGCCCCGGGCCTTTCTGGGGCACCGGATTCTTGGGCGGTTTTACCAGCTTTGCTGGCTTTGCTTTCTTCACCGCAGATTCCCACTGGAGCATCGCCCTGGCCTATGTCGCGGCCACGCTCGTGGGCTGCACCGCCGCCTACCTCGCTGGGGATAAGCTGCGATGAACCTGCTCTTCGTCCTTATCGGCGGTTTTCTCGGCGGCGCGGCGCGCTACGGTTTTACCCGCCTGCTGCCCTCGCCGTATTGCACCTTCGTATCCAATATCCTGGGCTCCTTGGTTTTTGGCTTGGCGGTGGGCTTTTCGCAGCTTGCCGATGCCCCCTTCACCCATCCCCTCTTCGCCCTCGGCCTCGCCGGTGGACTTTCCACCTGGTCCACCATGGCGAAAGAGCTAGGGGAAATGGTCAAACAGCGGCAATGGTGGCCCCTATGCAAATACCTCTTTTGGACCATCGGGATCGGAGTGGTTTTAGCCTGGCGCGGGGTGATGTGGGCTGGACTTATCTATCACGGGATCTAGGTACGCAATTCCCAGCTCGCTCCTAGATAGATTGGACCAGCGCAGGCCTACGATTTCTCTGTGTGAACTTCTTTATGAACCTGCCATTGGCCGAGCCCGTCAACGGCGTCATATTCCTCCTCATCCTCGCGGTAGCGGCGATCGTTGTTATCACCCAAAAGAAAATCTGGCCGATACTTTTCGCCCTCGTCCTCTGCGCCATTGGGTGGTTCTTCCTCCGGCACTGGGAAGTACCCTGGCACATCTATCTAGCCGCGGTAGTTCCCTTGGCCGCACTCCTGCGCAGGCCCAAGGTGATCACGGTCGTGGTGGGAATCTTTTCCCTCTTGGCCACCGTCGGGCTAGTCAATATGGAATATCAAACCTATCCAGACGTCGGCTCCCTCGACCCGCGCCCTGTGGCGAAGGAAATGGACTATGACGAGTTCACCACCACCCATTCCGGCGCCGCCCTCGTCCACGTCGATCTGCCCAGCGCAACGTCCCACTTCTCCGCGCGCACCGCCACCGCGTATATCCCGCCCGCATACTGGACGGATCACAACCTCCCGGTTCTGGTCCTTCTCCACGGCAACCCCGGCGGCCCGGATCAATGGTTTGGTTCGGGCGAAGCGGACGAAACCGCCGATCAATTCCAAGCGGCCAATGGCGGGCGCAGCCCCATCGTCATCGCCGTCGATGCCACCGGTTCCGAGACCGCGAACCCCATCTGCGCCGATAGCGATGTCGCCCAAGTCATGACCTACCTCACCCGCGATGTTCCCAAAGATATAAAGTCAAAGTTCCAAGTCAACAACGATCAGCACACCTGGACCGTTGGCGGGCTAAGTTACGGCGGCACCTGCGCGCTGCAAATAGCTACCACCCATCCGAATGCCTACGGCTCCGTTATCGATATCTCCGGCGAGGCCGAGCCGACCATTGGCAACCATTCCGCCACCGTTAATAAGTTTTTCCACGGCGATGAATCCGCCTATAACAACCAAGACCCCGCCTACCTCTTGGAGCGCAACCGCTACGACAACCTTCAGGCCATCTTCATCGCCGGTGATGACGATGCCGCATCCGTCAACGCCCTGCGCTCGCTATCAGATAAAGCTCGGGCAGCCGGAATGAAAACCTATTACGGCACGCGGCCGGGTGGGCACTCCTTCCAGGTCTGGCGCCCCGCGCTACGCGAATCCTTTGCTTGGGCCGCTGCCCGCGGCGGCATCAAGGTAGAAACAGATCCGTTCGATGGGATTAACAATGTCCATTCTTAAAAAGCTTCCCGTTTCCATCGCTCTGCTGGCCATCATGTGGTCGCTACACCTCGTCGATTTTCCCCTCAAACCGTGGCTTGCGCTCACCACCGCTCACCCGGGTGCTTCCATCATCATTACCGTGCTCATCGCCACCTGGCTCGCCCCGGCCGAGTGGCTCCTCGGTTCCACCTATACCCTCACCACCGGGCTGGCGGCGACGGCGATTGGAGTGCCGATAACGCTGGGCATCGCCAAGCACTGGCCCAATAGCACCGACTTCCTCAGTCCGATTGGATTCATCGTAGGCGCGGCCGGGTTCGCCTCCGCGTTCATGCCCCGCCTGTGGCGCCGCCGCCTCCGAATTTCCATTCTTTCCCTGACCGCCACGTACGTGCTGTACGCGGGCGCGCTTTCCGATGTCCTCGGTATCACTACCGCCGCCCTATCCATCGCCGCCGGCCAGCTGCTCGCCAAACCCGCACCCGGTACGCCGACCGTCCGCGAACAACGCGTGCTCATCGCCGTCTGCGTCGCCTGCGTTGCGATAGGCCCCGCCTTCATCGCCCTGGATCCGTTGGCGCAAGGCCCATTTTCCGATGTCACGCGCCTGCTCTGGCAAGATAGCCGCGGAA
This sequence comes from Corynebacterium sp. MSK310, assembly GCF_030227355.1. Classification (NCBI taxonomy): domain Bacteria; kingdom Bacillati; phylum Actinomycetota; class Actinomycetes; order Mycobacteriales; family Corynebacteriaceae; genus Corynebacterium; species Corynebacterium sp. MSK310. Next base: position 5,966 of record NZ_JASPFZ010000014.1, on the reverse strand, counting down.
TCGGGCCCGTGGTAGCCAACCTGTTGCCACTCATCCTGCAACTCGTCTTTTGCTTCGGCCTCGTGCGCGGGCGCATCACCGCCTGGAGGCTCGCGGTCTTATCGCAGGTAGCGGCCCTTGCCCTGCTTGCCTATAGGCTTTCTTTCCTCCCCGAGCTCATCCCTGTCACGCTGCCTTGGCTTAGCGTGCTCGCAATCCTGCTCATTAACCGGCGGCTGTTTCCCACCCACGAAAACCGCGCCTATCTCCTGCGCACCGCTCTGTTAAGCGCTGGCATCGCCGCATGCGGTTCGGTGCTCTGGATTCTCATCGCGCAGCTGCACGCCCCGCTGCCGAACGTGCTCGCTGAAACCCCGTTGCGCTTCCTGCCCACCGTGGTGGCCCTGATACTTCCCCACCACGTAATCCCCACGTCCTCCCTTACCTGGTTTCTCTACGAGTGGATAGGAAATGCCTTTTGGATCTTCGTGGCCTTCCGCCTCTATCGCGGCTTCTCCCGGCCCACCGATCCAGCAAACGCGGCAGATATCCGCACCGCGCGCCGCCTGCTCGAATCCGGCACGGGCGACCACCTCTCCTTTATGACCCTGTGGAAATCCAACCGCTACTTCTTCCACGGCGATTCCTACGTGGCCTACCGCGTCTCCAACGGCGTCGCCCTCACCCTAGGCACACCCGTGGGCCGCGATATCAGCACCGAATTCGCCACCTTCGCCTCCAACCAGGGTTGGTCCGTGGCTTGGTATTCCGTCAACGCGGACTTCGCCGCCGCCCACCCAGAACTCAAGCGCGTCCACGTTGCCGAAGAGGCCGTCTTGCCCTGCCGCACAGAGTTCAAGGGAAAGAAATTCCAGAACGTGCGCACCGCCCGCAATAAAGCAACCAAGGAAGGAATTCGCACCCGCTGGACCAGTTGGGCTGAACTCGACCTGACCACCATCGCCAAGATCACCGCGCTCAGCGAGGAATGGGTAGCAGAAAAGGCGCTGCCCGAAATGGGATTTACCTTAGGCGGGCTAGAAGAGATGAAGGTCCCCGGCACTCGCCTGCTGCTTGCCGAAGCCCAGGACGGCACCCTCCACGGCGTCACCAGCTGGATGCCTGTCTTCGAAAACGGCTCCATCGCGGGCTATACCCTCGACGTCATGCGCCGCAACGAGCACGGTTTCAAGGGAGTTATGGAACTGCTCATCTCAGAAGCCTTGCTCATCGCACACTCCGAGGGCTCTACCTGGATCTCCTTATCCGGCGCCCCTCTGGCCGGGCAAGCACCGTCGCCCTCCTGGCTCGACAATCTCTTGCAGCGCCTAGGCAATGAGGTCGAGCCCTTCTACGGATTCCACAGCCTGGCGGCAAGCAAAAAGAAGTTCCAGCCCGAAGAGCACCCATGGTTCCTGTGCTACGACGACGAGCTGAAACTTCCTAATATCGGTCTAGCGACGATGCACGCCTACCTTCCAGACCTCAAGACCACGGATGCGGTCAAGGCCTGGATATCCAGGCATTAATCCGCAATCGCCTCCAGCGGCGGCGTCTTTGCCGCGCGTTGCGATGGCCATACCGCTGCAATGATGCCCACAACTGCGGATCCCAGCAGCATGGTTACCAACATGCCCCACGGAACCTCGGCGCCGCCAAGGCCCTGATCATTCAAGATCTCAATGAAGGACCACCCCAAGCCGAGGCCAATGAGAATGCCCATGATTGCGCCGAAAAGCGAAATCTGGACCGACTCCAGAGTGATCATCCTGCGAATTTGGCGGCGCTGCGTACCCACCGCACGCAACATGCCGATCTCCTGGCGGCGCTCGATAACGCCCAAGGTCAAGGTATTGACAATGCCCAGTACCGCGATGATCACGGCTAGTGCAAGAAGACCGTAGAGAATGGCCAGCATCTGGTCAATGAAGCCAGCAGCCTGACCCGCATATTCCTTACCGGTATTGACCTGTACCACCACGAGATCCTTGACAGCATCCTCGAGGTTCTGGCGCAACTCTTCCTTGTCATAGCCTTCTTGGCCTAATACGCCCACCATCTGCACGGAGAATTCACCGTCAGCGGCGACCTGTTCTGCCACGTCCTGCGAAACCACCATATTTTGAATGGTCTCGATGGGCTCAAAGGTACCGACCAGTTTCGCTTCCGCGGTCTTGCCTGGTTCGCTTCCGGTGACCTCGTAGGTTTCTCCTACCTTCCAGCCATTTTCTTTGGCGAAGTCTTCTGTGGCGGCAAAGCCACCTTCAATATTGGCATCGCCTTCCACCATGTTCATCGCCAGCATCGCGGTCGGGTCAGCATCTACCGTCACGGTGAACAAACCGCCGGCGCCAAAGTCCAAGGAGGCCTGACCGTCCACGGCAACCGGGGCCGAGCCAACGGTAATGACCTTATCCACACCGTCTGCCTCTGCGGCACGCGCACCGGTTTCCTTCGGCGTCGGGAAGCTTCCGGAGCTTGGACCGGACAAAATATAGTCCGATGTAATAGTTTGGTCCACCGTATCCGAGATGGAAGCCTTCATCGTCTGCCCCAGCATGCCGATGCTCGTGACCAATGCCACACCCAGGGTTAGGGCAAAGGCCGTAGCGGCGGTGCGGCGCGGGTTACGCCGCGAGTTAGTAGCAGCCAGCTTGCCGATGGACCCGAAAGGCGCACCAATAGCCTTGCCCAGTGTTGGCACCAGTGGCAAAGAGAGCGCGGGCCCAGCCAGGAAGAAACCAATAATTACTCCGACGGCGCCGAGGCCGACGAGAATGGCGCGGACGTTCGTTTCGGCATCGCTAAGCACGCCCGCAAACGCCGCAATAATACCGCCGATCATGAGGATCGCACCGAAAATCGTGCGGACCTTTAAAGAAGAGCCGGAGGCAGACTCCGTCGTGCGCATCGCCTCGACCGGTTCCACAGCACCCGCGCGCCGCGCAGGAGCCCACGCGGAGACCACGGTGACAATCGTGCCCAAAATAATGGGGACCACCACGGCCGCAACACTCAAGCCCAAGCCGCCGCCGATGTCCATACCGTTGGCGCCCATAATTGCCTTGATAACAGCGACTAATCCCACGCCGGCAAGAACACCGACGATGGAACCCAGTACGCCAACGATGACAGATTCCACCACAACAGAATTGGTGATCTGGCGACGCGAAGCGCCCAAAGCGCGCAGCAGAGCAAACTCCTTAATGCGCTGGGCCACGATCATGGAAAACGTATTGGCAATAATAAAGGTACCCACCAACAAGGCGATAAGACCAAAGGCAACGAGGAAGTAGTTCACAAACTTCAAGGCCTCAGTCATTGCTTCACTGGTTTGCTCTGCCAGACGCTCGCCGGACTCGGCTTTGATGTCGAACTTGTCATTGAGGTCATCGACAAGCGCATTCGCATCTACGCCATCAGCGGCAGAGACCTTCAGCTGGGAGGGATCACCAAATCGTCCTAGGTAATCAACCTCGCCCATCCGCAGCTCGATGCTATCGCCCTGCTCCACCGGCGGCTCCACGATGCCTGTGACCCTAACCTCATCCTGGCTATCCGGATGAACCACCAAAAGCTTCTGGCCAACGGAAATATCGTATTTCTCCGCAGCAGAGGAATTGATCGTTACCTCATCTATGGCTTTTGGCTCATCGCCTTCAACCAGCTCACTAGATCCACCGACGGTTTTATCCGCGGGGTAATACGGCACAAGGCTCGCAGTACCACTTTGGGTTTGGAAAGCCTCCGAATTTTCATCGGCAACAACCACGGTCTGCGAGTCAGCGACGTTGATGTTTTTAACCGCGGGATCATCAAGCAGCTGTTGGCGCAGCACTTCATCCAGCTTCTGGTCACTATCATCGTTCTCACTAACTACTGCGTCTACACCGCGGAATTGGTTATCCACCGCGGAATCAAAAGTAGCCTTCAAAGAGTTAGTGAACATGAAAGAGCCAGCAATAAAGGCGGTGCCTAAAACCACCGCCAAAATTGTCAGCCCAAGGCGCAACTTATGCGCCAAAATATTGCGCACGGACACCCTGCGCATTGCGTTTCCGCGTGCCATTTAACCCTCAATCTCTGCCATTACATTGTGAATGGCCTCCATCGTCGGATCCTGCAGTTCGTTAACGAGCTTGCCGTCAGCAAGGAAAACTACGCGATCAGCATAAGACGCCGCCTTGGCATCATGCGTCACAATGACCACAGTCTGGTCATCCTGATCCACCGCAGTGCGCAGAATATCCAGCACCTCAGCCGAAGAATTGGAGTCCAAGTTACCCGTAGGCTCATCTCCAAAAATAATCTCCGGCCGCGACACTAAAGCGCGAGCACATGCCACACGCTGCTGCTGACCACCAGACAATTCCGCCGGACGGTGCTCCAAACGCTCCGCCAGCCCCAAGCGGCGGGTGACTTCTTCAAACCATTGCTTGTCGACGTCCTTACCTGCAATGTCCGTCGGCAGCGAAATGTTTTCCGCAGCCGTCAAGGTAGGAACCAAGTTGAAAGACTGGAAAATGAATCCCAGGCGATCACGGCGCAGCGCCGTAATGTCTTTGTCATTGAGATGAGACATATCGGTATCCCCGATGAACGCCGAACCAGAAGTAGCAGAGTCTAAGCCTGCCATCGTGTGCATCAACGTCGACTTGCCCGAACCCGAAGGGCCCATAATGGCCGTGAATTGGTTCTTTCCAAACTCGATGGACACGTGATCAAGGGCGATAACGGCTGTGTCATCGCTTCCGTATTGTTTAAACAAGTCAACGGCGCGTGCCGCGGCATCAGTCATAAAGCGTGTTCTCCTTGTAAATGGGAAATTACCTTTCTACATAGTAACCCGCTCATTCGCTGCGTCCCATCATCCCATGGGCTGAATTGGGCGCACTGGTGTGGTGGTGCTGGGTTGGTGGTTCTTATTTTTTGTTGTTGTGTTTGTTTCTTTTGTGTGTGAGGAATTGTTTCCAGGTGTAGTGCCAGTGTGTGTTTGTGGTGGCGAGTGGTCCTGTGGGGTGGTCTATGTGGTAGGTTCCGTCGGTGTGTAGCCAGGCGATGGTGCCGGTTATTGGGTCCATGATGTAGTGGACTCGTTTGTCGGTTTTGATGTTGTGGTGGTGTTGGCACAGGGTGACGAGGTTGTCGGGGCTGGTGGGTCCGCCGTTGTTGTATTCGATGCGGTGGTCGAGTTGGCATTTGTGTGCTGGTGTGGTGCAGCCGGGCCAGCGGCAGGTGAGGTCTCTGCCTTGTGTGTAGGCGCGGATGTGGCTGGTGGGCTGGTAGCCCGAGGTTTCTTCTGGTTTAAGTTGTCGGGTGAAGGTGTCGATGTTTTCTAGGTTGGTGATGCTGGACCAGCCGTAGCCTGGGAAATACACTTTCGCCTCACCAGCACCAGCACCGGCACCGGCACCGGCGGCGTTATTGTCGCCGGTGGTGTCGGTGGTGAAGGTATTAATCGCGACTTTGGTATGCGTGTTGTCCAGGATGAGTTGAATTAAGGCTTCACCGGCACCGCACCTGTTGTTGTCTGCTTGGGTGTCGATATGGCGGGCGATGATGGCAGCAGTAGCTTTATCACACGTCAAACTAATCGTGGCCCGGTTATTATGCACAGCTACGTTAAGGGCAGGCTCGACCTCGTCAGTATCGTCGACTGCTAGCTGATGGGTGTCGATGAAGTCTCGGATAAACCGGCGGATTTCTGCCACAGTGGGCACATGCTGGCTGGGTGCTGTCGGTGTGAGAAAATCTGCCAGGGCGGCATCGACTAGGCCTATGTGTTCGTGGTTGTCGCCTACACGTTCTATTTCCCGGTCGATAACCCTAAGGCGTGGTGTATCTAGTATCCATTGCTGCCTGTTGGTGGCTGTAACCAGCGGTAGTTCCTGCATGCGGAAGTGTGCCCTAATAATGCCAGATAGGATGCTATAGGTTAGGCCTAGGTCTTTAGCCAAGCTGGTCAGTGTCAGATCCACGTCATCATC